>NZ_JBFBGK010000008.1:0-126237 GCF_040684615.1 Streptomyces sp. NPDC089919 | reverse complement strand
CGTGCTGGGCGGCGGGGACCCCTTGGGACGTCCGGTGGTGTACCCCGTGGGCTCCTTCGACGTGGTGGTGGCGGCCGCCGCCACCTCCGCGGCGGCCCGTCCGGGCGCCTCCGGGGCCCGGCTCCGGGGCCGCCGACGACCTCGGGCAAGATGGCCTGCCATGACCGACGACCTGGGACCGATCCAGCCAACCCGCCGTACCGGTACGGAACCCCTGCACCTCCACGGCACCGAGCACGGGCGCGTGCTCGACTTCTGGGCCTGGGCGTATTCGGGCCTGGTCGGCAACACCCTGCGCGGGGCACTCGCCGAGTACATCGTCGCCCTCGCCCTCGGGGCGGCCCACGGCCCGCGGGTGGACTGGGACCCCGTCGACCTCCGGCTGCCCGACGGAACCGGCGTGGAGGTCAAGTCCGCCGCGTACCTCCAGGAGTGGATGCAGACCCGGCTCTCGTCCATCAGCTACTCCATCGCTCCGGCCGAAGGATGGGACCCGCTCACCTCCACGATCGACCCGGAGCGGCGACGGCGCGCCGACGTCTACGTCTTCTGCCTCCTGCACCACCGTGACAAGCCCAGCCTCGACCCACTGGACCTGTCCCAGTGGACCTTCCACGTCCTGCCCACCCGGGTGCTGGACGAACGCGCCCCCACCCAACGGACCATCACCCTCTCGTCCCTCCTCGCCCTGAACCCGGTACGCACCGGCTTCGACGGCCTCCGCGCCGCGGTATCAACCGCCGCCGGCACCGAGCCCGCAACGCCCGCCCACCTCACCCCACCGGCATGAACCCCGTCGGGGCTGCGACGGGACGGGCTGGGTCCGTCCTGGGTGCTGCTCAGGCCGTTTCCCAGGGGAAGGCGTCCGGGTCGGTGAAGGGGGTGCCGGGGGTGCCGAGGGTGAGGCGGTGGGAGCCGGTGCCTTCCTCGGGGACTCCGAGGTCCTTGGCCAGGGCGCGGCGCTTGTACAGGGCCAGCTTGAGGGGGCCGGAGTCGGCGGCGGCGAACTCGGCGTACTTGCCGCCGAAGCTCTTGGTGACGGTCAGGCCCCGGTCCACGTAGAACTGGCGGGTGGCCTTGACGGACTCGACGCCCAGCAGCAGGACGATCGCCTCGATCTCGCGGGCGTCGGGGCCGGTGTCCTTCTTCGCCGAGGTCGCGATCTTCCAGATGGCCCCGTCGGGGGCCCGGACGACGCCGCCGTATCCCCACAGCGACTTCGTCGCGGGCTTGAGGACGGTGGCGCCGGCGGCCACGGCCGCGCCCAGGAAGCCGTCCACGGTGGCCGGCCCGGGGACCGTGAGCCCCAGCGTGAAGCCGCGGAAGCCGGTGGACCGGGCCTCGGAGGCCCGCAGCCGCACGTGCGCGGCCACGCCGAAGTCGGTGTAGAAGCGGTGCGCGGCCTCGAGGTCGGTCACCTCGAGGGTGACGGCGGCGAGAGCGGTGGTGGAGGTGTTGGTTGCCATGCCCACCACGCTAGGCGCGCCACCCCGCACCGGGCTTCTCGATTCCTGACCGGATCCGCGCCTTGTCCTGCGCGGCACCTCGGCGGGGTGAGACGGTCCCCCTCGGACCGGACGCCGGGGGAACCGACGCCGGAGACGGGAGCGCGCCATGCACGAGCTGTACATTCCGCCGGTGTACGAGGACGACGAGACCTCGGTACGCCTGCTCCGGACGTACTTCCTGAAACCGCGCGCGAAGGGCGACTTCTACTACTCCGGCGCGCATTTCGAGCGCCTGGGCGGTGGCGGGGACCGGCCGCTGGCGGCGGACCGGTTCGAGGCCGTCGACCTGGTCGCCATCGGGATGCTCAAGGTCTCGGTGGCCGCGCACGGAGCGGTCGATCTGCTGACCGACGCCGGGGGGCACTGGCACCGGCTGCTGTCCGCCATCCCCCGGGACGCGCGGCTGGAGGATCCGGCCAGCGATGCGCTGATCGCACCGGGCGGGCCGGGGTCGGGGCGGACATCGGTGTGCTGCGGGTGTTCGATGTGATTGCCTGGATGTACCAGGGCGAGGTGTTAGGGGACCGAGCGGATGCGGCGGACCAGGAGTGAGCCGGCCAGGGCGAGGGCTCCGGCCAGGGCGTAGAGGGTCGGGTAGCCGCCGGCGTGGGTGACGACCGGGGCGGCGATCACGGGGGCGAGCACCTGCGGCAGCGCATTGGCGATGTTGATGACGCCCAGGTCCCTCCCCCGGTCCTCCGCGGTCGGCAGCACGTCCGTGAGCAGGGCGAAGTCCACCGCCGTGTACACACCGAAACCCAGCCCGAGGACCAGGGAGGCGACGACCGCGCCGGTCCAGGTCTGCCATACGGCGAGCAGCACCGTCGCGGCGGAGATGACCAGCCCGGACCAGATGACGTAGGGCTTGCGGCGGCCGCTGCGGTCGGAGCGGACGCCGCCGATCACCACGGTCGCGAGCAGGGTGAGGGCGTTGAGGGCCGTGAGGATCAGGACGCCGTTGTCGGCGTCGTGCTCGTAGTGCACTGCGTCGGTCAGGTAGTAGAGCAGGTACATCGTGCTGATCGAGTACGACAGGTTCATCAGGAACCGGGTCAGCCAGGCCCACCCGAAGTCGGGG
The DNA here is from genome assembly GCF_040684615.1 of Streptomyces sp. NPDC089919. Lineage (NCBI taxonomy): Bacteria > Bacillati > Actinomycetota > Actinomycetes > Kitasatosporales > Streptomycetaceae > Streptomyces > Streptomyces sp. NPDC089919. The sequence continues at coordinate 123,651 of NZ_JBFBGK010000008.1, read as the reverse complement.
TGCCGCCGCGGGTCGATCCAGAAGCCGCGCAGGAAGGTCCCCCAGCCGAAGGCCGGCCGTGCCTCGGGCCGGAGCCGGGCGTCCCGGCGCATCAGTACGTACGGCACGGCCGCGAGCACCGAGAAGAGCGCGCAGGCCAGGTACCCGGCGGCGACCCCGCCCGCGACCGTGGCCAGCGCGGTGCCGACCAGGATGCCGAGGACCTGGGAGACCCCGAGCCAGCCGCCGACCAGGCCGCGCCGGCGGGGCGGCACCTGGTCCGGGACGGCGGCGGTGAGGGCCGCGAAGGCGGCGTTGAGGGCGAGTTGGACCAGGCACCAGCCGGCGATCACCATCGCGACGCGGTCCGCGACCGCCAGCACGAGCAGGCCGGCGGCCCCGCCCGCCGTGCCGGCGATCACCCAGGGGATGCGCCGCCCGACGGCCGCCGTGGTGCGGTCGGAGAGCGCCCCGAAGACCGGGTTGGCGACCATCGACACTGCCGCGCCCACGCCGGTGACCCACGCGAGGGTGGCGGCCTTGTGGTCGGGGGTGAGATGTTCGGCCTGCCGCGCCAGCAGCAGTTGCAGCGGGCCGAACCAGCCGACCCAGACGCCGAGGTTGGCGAGCGAGAGGGCGCTCACCCACCGCCCGCCGACCGGGGCCCCGACCGCTCCCGGCACGGTCGGGCCGGCCGCCGACGCCGGGGCGCCGGACCGGTCGGCCGCGCCACCGTCGGCAGCGCGCCCGGCCGCCGCCGAAGCCGGGGCCCTGGACCCGTCGGCCGTCCCAGCGCCGGCCGCCCGCCCGTCGGCCGTCGGCCCCTCCGCCGCCGTGCCGTCCGCGGTCACCTGCCGCTCTTGATCAGGTCGCGGTACCAGGCGTACGACGCCTTGGGCGTCCGGGCCAGCGTCTCGAAGTCGACGTGGACCAGCCCGAACCGCTGCCGGTACCCCTCCGCCCACTCGAAGTTGTCGAGCAGGGACCAGATGAAGTAGCCGCGGACGTCGGCGCCTTCGGCCATGGCCCGGTGCAGCGCGCGCAGATGGCCGTCGTGGTAGGCGATCCGGCGGGCGTCGTCCACGCGGCCGGTCCCGGGGTCCGGCCCGTCGCCGTACGAGCAGCCGTTCTCGGTGATGTATACCGGGGGCAGCCGGTCGCCGTAGCGCTCGCGCATGGTGGCGAGCAGTTCGCGCAGCCCGTCCGGGACCACCGGCCAGCCGAAGTCGGTGAGTTCGCGGCCCTCGATCTGCCGGATGTCGAAGGGCAGGTCCGGCGGGATCTCGATGCCGCCGAAGGAGGACGGGCCGGTGGCGTCCGGGGCCCCGGGGGCGCCGACGAGCATCGGGTTGTAGTAGTTGATCCCGTACCAGTCCAGCGGGGCCGAGATGGTCTTGAGGTCCTCCGCCACCGGCCCGGGCAGCAGCGCGGCCAGGCCCTCGTCGGGGTAGGCGCCGGTCAGGAGGGGGTCGGCGAAGAGGCGGTTGGTGAGGAGGTCGTACAACTCGGCCGCCTGCCGGTCGGCTTCGCCCTCCCCGGCCGGCCGGACGGGGCTGTGCGAGGCGGCGATGCCGATCTGCCGGGCGCCGGCGGCCCGGAGGGCCTGCACTCCCAGGCCGTGCGCGAGCAGTTGGTGGTGGGCCACCGGCAGGGCGTCGAAGACGAGTTGGCGGCCGGGGGCGTGCTCGCCGAGGCCGTAGCCGAGGAGGGTGACCTCCGCGGGTTCGTTGAGGGTGATCCACATGGGTACGCGGTCGGCGAGGCGTTCGGCGACCACCGAGGCGTACCCGGCGAACCGCTCGGCGGTGTCCCGTTCGAGCCAGCCGCCGTTCTTCTCGAGGGCGAGCGGGGTGTCCCAGTGGAAGAGCGTGGGCACCGGCGCGATCCCCGCGGCGCACAGCTCGTCGACCAGCCGGTCGTAGAAGTCCAGCCCGCGGTCGTTGACGCGGCCGTGCCCGTCCGGCAGTACGCGGGACCAGGAGACGGAGAACCGGTAGGCGCCGACGCCCAGTTCGGCCATCAGCGCCACGTCCTCGCGGTAGCGCCGGTAGTGGTCGGTGGCCAGGTCCGCGTGCGAGCCGTCCTTGATCCGCCCGGGCTCCCGGGTGAAGGCGTCCCAGGAGGAGGGGCCCCGCCCGTCCGCGGTGAGGGAGCCCTCGATCTGGAAGGCGGAGGTGGAGACTCCCCAGAGGAAGCCGGCCGGGAACTCGGGTACGGGCGCGGTCATGCGAACTCGCTTCGGTCGGCGGGGCACGGAGTCCGGACACCGCTGCGCGCAGCGCTGTCCCAGGGCTTGCACACGGCACTTTCGGGCCCCGGGAACCCCCCTGTCAATGGAAAAGTGAACAATCCTCATCTCTTGACCGGGCGACCCGGCCGCCTATCCTGTGCCGATGCACGAGACCGCAGCGGCCCTGGCGACCGCCCGTTGGCCACTCGCCCCGCCCGCGGCGGTCGACGGGCTGCGCGACCTGACCGGCGGCGACGGCCTCACCGGATTCATGCCCCCGGCACTGCCCGACGCGGCCTGGGTGCTCCACTCCCTGTACGAGCACGAACTCGGGCCCTTCGAGATGACGTTCCCCGAGTACCTGCGCGCCTTCCTGAACAGCACGCCCGCCGGCCCCGAGATCATCGCGGGGCTCGACCCCGCCGAGGTGTTCGACGATCCGTCGGACGTCTTCGCACCGTCCAGGGGCGAACATCCCGGACCGCGCCACCGTCGGCTGCGCTGGGCCGAACTCGCACGGCGGACCGGGCAGCCCCCGGTCGCCGAGGGGCGCCCGCCCTGCTCCGAGTCCTTCCCCGCGCCGCGCCGGGCGGACGGTTGGCCGGTCGGCCTCACCTCGCCCTCCGAGGGCAGCCTGGACCGGGCCGACTGGAACCGGCTGGTCGGGATCCTCGCCGCGCACAGCCCCCAGGGTGCGGACACCCCGTGCCTCGCGTACTACACCCCGCTGGGGCAGGGCGCCGAGGACTTCGACACCCCGCACGTCCGGGCCGGCCGGCTCGGGGACGCCCCGGTCCTGTACGACCACCCCGAGGAGGAGTGGTCGACCCCCTCCAACCTCTGGGCGCGCGACCGGTCTTGGGTCCTGTGTACGGACTACGACCTGTGGGGCACCAAGGTCGTCGGGCCGGGGGCGCTGGTCGAGGCCCTGCTCGACGATGCACAACTCGAAGCCCTCCGACTGCCCTGGGCGCACTGAGGCGCCGGGGCGGTCACAGCGCGGTGGAGAGCCGGAGGGCCGCGGCCGCAGTGGCGAGGAGGGTCAGGTTCAGGGCGATCCGGCGGTCGCCGGCGGTCAGGTGGACGGGGACCGCGCCGGCCTGGAGGAGCAGGAGGCCGGTGGCCGCGGCGGGTGCCAGGGCGGGTGCGATGCCGGTCAGGGGCGGCAGGACCAGGCCCGCCGCGCCGAGGACCTCGACCGCGCCCAGGGCCCGGACGGCGGGCAGGGGCAGCCGGTCGACCCAGGCCATCATCGGCCGCAGGGCCTCCCGGTCGCGGACCAGCTTCAGCGTGCCGGCGTAGAGGTAGAACAGGGCGAGCAGGCTCGCGACCGTCCAGTAGGCGGTGTCCATCGAAGTCCTGGTTCTCCGTTCGGGGGTGACCGCCCGCGAACGCCGACCGTGGGTGGTGGGCTCGCTCGCGGGGCGCCCCGCCAGTGCACCGCCGGGGCCCGGCCGCTGTCCAAGACCCGTCCCGCGGTACCGATACCCCCTGGGTATCGTTGCAGCGTGGAGCTTCGTACCCTGCGCTACTTCGTGGCGGTCGCCGAGGAACTGCACTTCGGCCGGGCCGCCGGCCGCCTGCACATGAGCCAGCCGCCGCTGAGCCGGGCGATCAAGCAGTTGGAGGCCGAGGTCGGCGCCCTGCTGCTGCACCGCGCGCCGACCGGGGTCACGCTCACCCCCGTCGGCACGGTGCTGCTCGACGAGGCGCGGGCCCTGCTCGAACACGCCGACCGGGTCCGGGTGCGGGTGGCCGCGGCGGCCGGCGCCGCGACCCTCACCGTCGGCATCCTGGGCGACGGCACCGACCCTGGGCTGTCCCGGCTGGCGGCCGCCTACCGGCGCCGGCACCCCGGGGTCGACATCCGGATCCGCGACACCGACCTGACCGATCCGACCTGCGGGCTGCGCGCCGGGCTGGTGGACGTCGCCCTGACCCGGGCGCCGTTCGACGAGGCCGCCCTGGCGGTGCGGACGCTGCGGGCGGACCCGGTCGGCGTGGTCCTGCGCGCCGACGACCCGCTGGCCGGCCGGGCGCGGCTGGGGCTGGCCGAGCTGGCCGACCGCCGCTGGTTCCAGTTCCCGCCCGGTACCGATGCGCGCTGGCAGGCGTACTGGAACGGCGGCAGCCCGCGCGAGGGGCCGGTGGTGCGCGCGGTCCAGGAGTGCCTGCACGCCGTGCTGTGGAACGGCACGGTCGGGCTGGCCCCGCTCGGTCACGAGCTGCCGGCGGAGCTGGCCGTGGTGCCGCTGGCCGACATGCCGCCCAGCCGGGTGGTCGCGGCGTGGAACGACGGCGACGGCAATCCGCTGGTCAGGTCCTTCGTCGAGCTGGCGGCGACGGCGTACCGCCACTGAGAGCGGCTGCCGGCACGCAGCCGGACGCCGGAGCGGCTGCTGCCGCTCCGGCGTCCGTCGGGTCCTGGCCCGGGTCACTTGCCGAGCTTGTGCTTGAGGTTCTCCTTCAGCTGCGTCTTGATGTTGTTCTTGGTCACCTTGCCGCCGGTGCCGGTGGCGTCACCGCTGACGGAGGTGGCGTCACCGCTGTTCAGGGCGTCGGCGCTGGCGTCGCCGGAGGTGGCGTTGCCGGTGGTGATGGTGCACTTGCCCTTGCAGTTCTTGACGCCGGTGTCGGCCGTGCCGCTGGTCGCGGTGCCGCCGACCGTGGTGTTCTCGGCGTTGGTGTCACCGCTGGTGCCGATGCCGTCGGCGCTGTCGTCCTGGTGGACGAAGGTGACCGCGTGCTGCGGGGCCGGGGCGGCCATCGCGGTGGCCGGCAGGGCCACACCGCCACCGAGCAGCAGCAGGGAGGAACCGGCCAGGACGATACGACGGGTAAAGGTGATCTCGAACATGATGATTCTCCACTCGCATTCAAAGGGGCTTTTTTGAAAGGCCCCGCGAGAGAGAAGGGGAATTCACCCGGTTTCTCGTTCTCCTCCGGGATTTCCCGGTGGGGCGTGCTTCAAATAAACCCCGCGGCGGAGGTCTGAGCACGCCACTGCATCTCGTGGCTTGACCCGCGGAATCGGCCTTGCTATCTTCCGGCGCGCTCTCGGTCGGGGGGTGCCGCGCGAGGGGTCACCGGGACCGGGCGGCGAGCCAGTCCGCGTAGCGGGTGGGGGCCAGGCGGGCGCCTTCGCGGGCGATCAGGACGTCGCCGGGGACCGCGGCGAACATCCCGGCCCCGGGGTCGGTGACGACCGTACGACGGTCCCGGCGGGCGGCCAGTGTCAGGCGCCCGAGCTCGTCCAGCGGGAAGACCTCCGGTCCCGCCACGTCCATCCGGCCGTCGAGCGGCGGCGCGGTGGCGACCTCCGCCAGGGCCTCGACCACGTCGGCGGCGGCGATCGGCTGGACGGGCGTGGCCGGCAGCCGTACCGCGTCCTCGTCGGCGGTCCAGGACATGACCGCGTCCATGAATTCGAAGAACTGCGTGACGCGCACGATCGAATAGGAGGTGGGGCCGTTGCGCAGCAGTTCCTCCTGGAGCGTCTTCGCGCGGTAGTAGTCCAACTGCGGCACCTGGTCGACCCCGACGATGGAGAGGATGACCTGGTGCCCGACGCCCGCGCGCTCGCCGGCCGCCAGCAGGTTGCCCATGGTGGCGCGGAAGAACTCCGGCGAGGCCGCGTCGAAGGTGGGCGAGTTCGTCACGTTGACGACGGTCTCGGCGCCGGCCAGCGCCTGGTCGAGCCCGGCGCCGGTGAGCAGGTCGACCCCGCTCGACAGGGACGCGGGGAGCACGTCGTGTCCGGCCCCGCGCAGCCGGGTGACGAGCTTCGAACCGATCAGTCCGGTGCCGCCGATGACGGTGATCTTCATGGCCGTACCTCTTCTAGCAAACTCGGATAACTCTTGTCCGAGATGATACTCGGATAGTCTTGGTCCGAGTCAAACGGGAGGGTGCATGAAACTGTCCGGCGGCGTGGAGTGGGCGCTGCACTGCTGCGTGGTGCTGACCACGGCGACCGAGCCGGTCCCGGCGGCGCGGCTGGCGCTGCTGCACGACGTCTCGCCGAGCTACCTCGCCAAGCAGATGCAGGCCCTGTCCCGGGCGGGTCTGGTGGCCTCCGTACAGGGCAAGACCGGCGGGTACGCGCTGACCAGGCCGGCCGCCGAGATCACGGTGCTGGACGTGGTGCAGGCCGTGGACGGCGCGGGCCCGGCCTTCGTCTGCACCGAGATCCGGCAGCGGGGGCCGCTCGGCACACCGCCGCAGGAGTGCACCAAGCCGTGCGGGGTCGCCCGCGTGATGTACGCCGCCGACTCGGCCTGGCGGGCGTCCCTGCGCTCGGTCACCATCGCCGACCTGGTGGACTCGGTGGAACAGGACAACGGCCCCACCGCCCTCCCCGCCATCGGCGCCTGGCTCAACCCCGCGGGCAGCGGTTCGTAGGACGGGGCACCGGCGGCACCGCAATCGTGTTGACCGGGCCCGGTGGGGAGTGCTGGAGTCGGCAGGTGGACAGCATCCCCGCCAACCGGCGGCTGTGGAACCGGATCAGTGGCGATTACCAGCAGCGGCACGACCCGCAGATCGGGGCCGCGCCTCGGCTGTGGGGGATGTACTCCGTCCCGGACGCGCAACTGTGCGCGCTGGGGGACGTATCCGGCACGCGCGTGCTGGAGCTCGGGTGCGGCGCCGGGCAGTGGTCCAGGGCGCTCGCGGCCGAGGGGGCGCAGGTGGTCGGGCTCGATCTGTCGGAGGCCCAACTCGCGGCGGCGGCCGCGGCGATGGGGCCGGTCCGCTACCCGCTGGTGCAAGGGGCAGCCGAACAACTCCCCTTTGCCGCCGACAGCTTCGACCTGGTCTTCTGCGACTTCGGGGGGCTCAGCTGGGCACCGCCGCAGTTGGCCGTCCCGCAGGCCGCCCGGGTGCTGCGCCGCGGCGGACGCCTGGTGTTCAACGTCGCCGGCCCGTGGTTCGAGGCCTGCTACGACGAGGCCGCGGGCCGCGTGACCACGACCCTCCAGCGGGACTACTTCGGCCTGGACGCCATCGCCGAGGGCGACGGCGCCACCAGCTACCAGCTCACCTACGGCGGCTGGGTCAGGGTCCTGCGCGGCGCGGGCCTCGTCATCGACGACCTCATCGAACCGCGCCCCTCCCCCACGACCCCCAACGGCTACAACGAGACCGACCCGCCCGACTGGGCCCACCGCTGGCCCGCCGAACTCCTCTGGGTCACCCACAAGCCGTGACCGCCGAGACGTGAGGTCGCCATGGACGAGAGCCGAAGCCAACCCCTCGAGGGCCTCGTTCGGTGGCGCGGCGCGCTCGGCGAACTCATCGCGAACACGCGTCGGAGCGCATCGACGTGGAGCGTCACCTTCAGTCGCGCTCACGCCGTGGCCGCGCTGGAGAAGGTCGCCGCCGGAACGGCCCGCCCTGCCGAACTCGTCGACTGGGCACAGGCCGTGCACTTCCATGACCAGGTCGACATCGAGGAAGGTCACCACGACCTGCTGACCCGGTTCCTCGTGGAAATCTCGACACCCGAACTGTTCGAGCCGGTCACCCCCGACGTCTACCGGCGCTGGCTGCACCTCTTGCGGGAATCGATCGCGTCCGCCCCAAAGAGCTGCTGAGGAGAGCCGTGAGGGCGGGCCGGTCCGCGGGGCAGGGGGTGCCTCGCGGACCGGGTGGAGGGAAAGGGTCAGGCGCGGTGGAGGGCGGTGGGGCCGGCGTAGCGGGCGGCGGCGCCCAGTTCTTCCTCGATGCGGATGAGCTGGTTGTACTTGGCCGTGCGGTCGGAGCGGGAGAGGGAGCCGGTCTTGATCTGGCCGCAGCCGGTGGCCACGGCCAGGTCGGCGATGGTGGTGTCCTCGGTCTCGCCCGAGCGGTGGGACATCACGGCCGTCCAGCCCGCCGCGTGGGCCGTCGAGACGGCGGTCAGGGCCTCGGTGAGGGTGCCGATCTGGTTGACCTTGACCAGGATCGAGTTGCCGACCCCGGTGCGGATGCCCTCCCGCAGCAGCGTCTCGTTGGTGCAGAAGACGTCGTCGCCGGTGAGCTGGCAGCGGTCGCCGACCCGGGCGGTCAGCTCGCGCCAGCCCTCCAGGTCGTCCTCGGCCATGGGGTCCTCGATGGAGAGGACCGGGTAGCCGTCGATCAGCTTGGCCAGGTAGTCGGCCTGCTCGGAGGGCGTGCGACTGACGCCTTCGCCGGCGTAGACGTACGTCCCGTCGCGGAAGAACTCCGAGGACGCCGGGTCCATGATCAGGCCGATGTCCGTGCCGGGGCGGTAGCCGGTGCGCTCGATGGCGGCCAGGACGAAGTCGAGGGCTTCCTCGGCGGTGCGCAGGGCGGGCGCGAAGCCGCCCTCGTCGCCGACGCCGGTGGAGTGGCCGGCGGCCAGCAGGTCGCGGCGCAGGGTGTGGAAGACCTCGCTGCCCATCCGGACGGCTTCCGCGAAGCTCTCCGCACCCACCGGAGCGATCATGAACTCCTGGAAGTCCAGCGGGTTGTCGGCGTGCGCGCCGCCGTTGACGATGTTCATCATCGGCAGCGGCAGGAGGTTCGCCCCGGGCCCGCCGAGGTACCGGTAGAGCGGCTGGCGGTGGGCGGCCGCGGCGGCCTTGGCGGTGGCGAGGGAGACGCCGAGGATCGCGTTGGCGCCGAGCCGGGACTTGGTGGCGGTGCCGTCCAGCGCGATCAGCGCGGCGTCGAGGCCGGCCTGGTCGACGGCGTCCCGGCCCCGCACGGCCGCCGCCATCTCGCCGTTGACGTGGGCCACCGCGCGGTCGACGCCCTTGCCGTGCCAGCGCCCGGCGTCCCCGTCGCGCAGTTCCACGGCCTCCCGGGCGCCGGTGGAGGCGCCGGAGGGGACGGCCGCCCGCCCCAGGGAGCCGTCCGCCAGGATCACGTCGACCTCGACCGTGGGGTTGCCACGGCTGTCGATGATCCGGCGGGCGGTGACGGTCTCGATGGTGGAGTCGACGGTGACGACTGCACTCGCGGACATGGGAGGTCCTTCCCGTTGTCATATGCCGTGGCCCCAGGTGCGGCAACGCTGGCGCTGAGCCCGACACGACAGACTGTACAGCAAAGCTGTGCAGTTGAGCTGAACAGTTTTGCTGCGCAGCATTGCTGTACAGGTGAGGTGTGCAGCCTGGCTGCACACCGGGTTAAAGTGGCCCATGCCCACCTCGGACGCCGCCCCCCTCGCCGCAGCACTGCGCACCGCGATGGGCCGGCTGACCCGCCGCGTCAAGCACGAGGGCCGCATCCCGCTCGGACAGGTCGCCGTGCTCGGCACGCTCGACCGGGACGGCGCCATGACCACCAGCGACCTCGCCGCCGACCAGGGCGTCCGCCCGCAGTCGATGGCCCGGGCGGTGGGGCTGCTGCTGGAGCAGGACCTGATCACCCGCCGCGCCCACCCCACGGACGGCCGCAAGTCCCTGGTCGAGCTCTCCGACGCGGGCCGCACCGCCCTGGAGGCCGAGCGCGGCCGCCGCGCCGGCTGGCTCGCCCAGGCCATCGAGGCCGAACTCACCGACGAGGAGCGCGCGTTGCTCGCCCGCAGCACCGCCCTCCTGGAACGCCTCGCCAAACACTGACACCCTGCAGACGGCACCCGGGCGAGCCGACTCAAGGCCTTGATCACCACCGGGCCCGCTGGTTGGCTTCCCGGTATGACCGACCTCGCCACCCTCCCCTGGCCGCCCGCCCCGATCGGCACCGACCGCCTCGTGCTCCGCGAACCCGAACCCCGGGACCGTACGGCGGTCGTCGAACTGCTGACCTCGGCGGAGGTGAACACCTATCTCGGCGGCCCGCGGCCCCTCGACGAGATAGCGCGGACCCTGCCCGGAGCGCCCGAGCCGCGCCCCGGACTCTTCGTGGTCGACCTCGGCGGCACGATGATCGGCCAGGTCATGCTCACCGAGAACAAGGGACAGCGCTCCCTGGCCGCCGGGCGGGCCGAACTGGGCTACCTCTTCCTGCCGCACGCCTGGGGGCACGGATACGCCGCCGAGGCGTGCACGGCCGCACTCGCCTGGTTCGACGGCGCGCTCCCCGCCGAGCCGGTGGTGCTCGCCACCCAGACCGCCAACCTCCGCTCGATGCGTCTCGCGGCGAAGCTCGGGTTCGTCGAGGCGGAGCGGTTCGAGGCCTGGGGGGCTGCGCAGTGGCTCGGAGTGCGGGCACCGGCCGCCGCCTCGCGGTGACGGCCGGACCCGGCTCGGGTACGGCTATGCCTCCAGCGAGTCCACCAGGGCCGCCAGGGCCGTGGCCAGGGCGTCGAGGCCGGGGCCGGGCGGGCCGCCGGGTTCGGACATGTAGGTGTCCCGGCGGATCTCGATCATCAGGGCGGTGACCCGGAGGTCCGCGCCGTAGTGGCGCAGCGGTACGTACGTGCCGGCGAAGGGGGTGTCGGTACCGGTGCCGCCGAAGCCGGCGAAGGCCTCGGCGGCCGCGGCGAGCAGGGCCGGCGGGGTGTGGAAGGCGTCGGTACCCAGGCAGCCCGGCGGGCGGGGACCCTCGCCGTGCAGTTCGTAGGGCAGGGCGCGGGTCGGGTACGAGTGGACGTCGATGATCACGGCACGGCCGGCGGCGGCCAGGCGCTCCGCCACCGCCTCGGTCATGGCCTGCGCGTACGGGTGGAAGTACCGCTCGATCAGCGGTCCGCCGTCGAAGCCCGCCGGGCGCAACCGCTGGCGGTGGGTGGTGTGCGTGTACACCGCCCCCATGCCGACCGCGCGCATCTCCTCGCGGTCGTCCGGGAACCGCTCGGGGTCGACGACCAGGCGCGAGCGTTCGTTGACGAACCGCCAGGGGGTCGTGGCGCAGCGGGCGGCGGCGCCCGCGGCGATGGCGGCGGTGTGCGCGTCGGTGATGTGGTCCAGCTCGCGCTCCAGGGCGTCGTCCGCGAGCGTGATGCCGGCGCGGACCGCGGCCGGTATCACGCGGGAGGAGTGCGGCACGTGCAGGATCACCGGCGAGTCGCCGGCGCCCGGCAGCAGCCGGAAGGGCTCGGGAAGTTGGCTCATGCACGATTCCTACCAAAATTGCCTGCACCGGCGGCGGGCGCGCTGTTAGCCTGCATACGGCATTGATCGTGGACCGAGGAGTGACAGACGTGCTGGTGGACGACGACATCTCCGGGTGAAGACCCGGATCCGACGGTCGCCGGACGGGCTCAGAAGCCCTCGCCGGAGGCCCGGTTCGTCGTACCCCTTCACCCACCGTCTGTCTGCCGGGGCCGGCCGTGTTCGGCGTCCCCTTCGAGCCCTCCCGAGGTATTTCCATGTCCGACGCCGCCGTCGTGTGCACCAACCTGTCCTTCTCCTGGCCGGACGACACCCCGGTCTTCCAGGACCTCTCCTTCGCCCTGGCCGCCGGCCGCACCGGGCTGGTCGCGCCGAACGGCGCCGGCAAGAGCACCCTGCTGAAGCTGATCGCCGGTGAACTGGCGCCCACCACGGGCTCGGTGACCGTCGGCGGCACCCTCGGGTACCTCCCCCAGAGCCTCCCGCTGACCGGAGACCTCACCGTCGCCGAGGTGCTGGGCGTGGCCGGGGTGATCCGCGCACTCGACGCCGTCGAGTCCGGCGACGTGAGCGAGGAGCACTTCACCGCCATCGGCGACGACTGGGACATCGAGGAGCGCACCCGCGCGCAGCTCGACCGCCTCGGGCTGGGCGCCGTGGACCTCGACCGCACCCTGCGCACCCTCAGCGGCGGGCAGGTCGTCTCGCTGGGCCTGGCCGCGCAGTTGCTGCGCCGGCCCGAGGTCCTGCTGCTGGACGAGCCCACCAACAACCTCGACCGGGAGGCCCGGCACCGGCTGTACGACGTACTGGCCGACTTCCCCGGCCTGCTGCTGGTGGTGGCCCACGACCGGGCCCTGCTGGACCGGATGGACGGCATCGCCGAGCTCGGCGGCTCGCGGCTGCGGTTCCACGGCGGGAACTTCACCTCGTACGACGAGGCCGTGCGCGCCGAGCAGGACGTCGCCGAGAAGAACGTCCGCGCCGCGGAGCAGGGGCTCAAGCGCGAGAAGCGGGAGATGCAGCAGGCCCGGGAGCGGGCCGAGCGGCGGGCCGGCAACGCCGCCCGCAACCTGGGCAACGCCGGGCTGCCGCGGATCGTGGCCGGCAACCTCAAGCGCAGCGCGCAGGAGTCCGCGGGCCGGGCCGGCCAGATGCACGCCTCCCGGCTCGGCGAGGCCAGGGCCCGGCTCGACGAGGCCGAGCGGGCGCTGCGCGAGGAGCAGCGCATCATCGTGGACCTGCCCGACACCCAGGTACCCGCCGGACGCAACCTCTTCGTGGGCGAGGACCTGCAGGTGCGGCACGACGGCGCGGAGGTGTTCGCCCCCGGGGGCCTCACCCTCTCGGTCCGCGGCCCCGAGCGGATCGCCCTGACCGGCCCCAACGGCTCCGGCAAGTCGACCCTGTTGCGCCTGGTCACCGGCGACCTGGCACCGGAGAGCGGGCGGCTCACCCGGGGCGCCGGCCGCATCGCCTACCTGTCGCAGCGGCTGGACCTGCTGGACGAGGGGCGCACCGTGGCGGAGAACTTCGCCGCCTTCGCGCCCCGGCGGCCGGAGGCGGAGCGGCTGACACTGCTGGCTCGCTTCCTCTTCCGCGGCGCGATGGCGCACCGGCCGGTCGGGCAGCTCTCCGGCGGCGAGCGGCTGCGGGCCACGCTGGCGTGCGTGCTGTGCGCCGAGCCGGCCCCGCAGTTGCTGCTCCTGGACGAGCCGACCAACAACCTCGACCTGCTCAGCGTGGCGCAGCTGGAGAGCGCGCTGAACTCCTACCGGGGCGCCTTCGTGGTGGTCAGCCACGACGACCGCTTCCTGGCCTCGATCGGCGTGGACCGCTGGCTGCGGCTGGCCGACGGCGCCCTGACCCCGACCGCGGCGCCCACCCCGTAGGGCCGATTGCGGGCCGTCTGACCTGGGCGGATGGCCGGCCGGGCGGGGTGAGAGGATGCAGCGGGCGGCCGCCGGGCCGCCCGCTGTACGGCCCGTCAGGCGCGTGCGGGGACGGGTACGCGGGGAGCGGGGGCACATCGTGCGGGGGCGCAGGACGGAGCAGGACCGGATCGGTCGGTTGCTGACGGAGGCCCGGCAGGGGGTCAGCGGTGCGCTGCTGCTGCACGGTGAGGCCGGGATCGGCAAGACCGCCCTGCTGGACTGGGCCGCCGGGCAGGCCGAGGGCATGCGGGTGCTGCGCGTCGAGGGCATCGAGTCGGAGATGGAGCTCGGCTACGGCGGCCTGCACCAGCTGCTGCTGCCCGTACTGGACCTGGTCGACGCGCTGCCCGAGCCGCAGGCCGCGGCGCTGCGCGCGGTCTTCGGGCTGACCTGCGACGAGGTGCGCGACGGGTTCACCGTCCGGCTGGCCGTGCTGTCGCTGCTGGCCGAGGCCGCGGCGGCGGGGCCGGTGCTCTGCCTGGTGGACGACGCGCAGTGGGTCGACCAGCCGTCCGTGGACACGCTGGCCTTCGCCGCCCGGCGGCTGCGCGCGGAGGGGGTCGTGATGCTCTTCGCGGTCCGCGACGGGGCGCCGGGGGCCGCCGTCAAGGGGCTGCCCGGGCTGCTCGTCGAGGGCCTGGAGCGGACCGCCGCCGGCGCGTTGCTGGCGGGGCTGCCGCCGTACGTGGCGGACCGGGTGTTCGAGGAGGCCGGGGGTAACCCGCTGGCCCTGACGGAGCTGTCGGCCGCGCTCACCCCGGCCCAGCGGGCCGGTCGGCTGGGTCCGCTGGCGCTGTCCGAGACGGCCGCGCTGCCCAGCCGGATCCAGGACGGCTTCATCGAGCAGATCCAGCGACTGCCGGAGCAGGCCCGGCTGGTGCTGCTGGTGGCCGCCGCCGACGACACCGGCGGCCTGGCGGTGGTCCTGCGGGCGGCCCGGGACCTGGGCGCGGAGCTGGCGGACCTGGAACCCGCCGAGCGGGCCGGGTTCGTGGTGCTGTCCGGGGAGCTGGTGCGCTTCCGGCATCCGCTGGTGCGGTACGCCGCCTATCGCAGTGCCCCGCTCGGCCGCCGGATCGCCGCCCACCGGGCGCTCGCCGGGGCGCTGGGCAAGGCCGGGCAGCCGCACCGGCGGGCGTGGCACCTGGCCGCCGCCTCGACCGGCCCGGACGAGGCGGTCGCCCGGGAGCTGGAGCGCGTGGCCGAGTGGGCCGGCGACCGGCAGGCGATGGCCTCGGCCTCCGCGGCCTACGAGCGCGCCGCCCAGCTCACCGCGGATCCGGAGCTGCGGGCCCGCCGGCTGGTGCAGGCCGCGCAGCGGGCCGGTGACGCGGGGCAGGACGAGCGGTGCGAAGCGCTGGCCGACCAGGTGCCGGTGCCGCTGGCGGACCCGGAGGTGGCGGCCGGCTTCGCCCGCGCCCGGGCGGTGGTCGAACTGGGCTACCGGAGCCCGGCCACGGCCGCCCGGATCCTGCTCGACAGTGCCCGGGCCACCGGCGCGGCCCACCCCGAGGGGCGGGCCCCGCTGCTGACCGACGCGGTGCACGCGGCCTACTCCGCGGGAGACGCCGCCCTGCTCGCTGAGGTCGCCGGGCAGGCGCCGGAGCTGCCGGTGCTCGCCGTGCCGGCGGGGTTGTTCGGGGGTGACGTGGCCGGCGGGCTCGCCGCGCTGGCCCCGCTGGTGGCGGGCGGAGCTGCCGCCGGGGTGATGGAGCGGCTGATGACCGGCATCTACTGCCGGCTGGCCGGTGATCACGCGCGGGCCCGCGAGGTCGCGCTCGGGGCGGTCGCGCACTGCCGGGAGCAGGGCTTCAGCGGCTGGCTGCCGACCACGCTGGACCTGCTGGTCCGTACCGAACTGGCGCTGGGCGAGCACGAGGAGGCCGTCGCCCGGGGCACCGAGGCGCTACGGCTGGCCGAGTGCCACGACCTCGCCCACCGGGCCGCGCACCTGCGGGCCGCCCTGGCGATGCCGGCCGCCGTGCGCGGCGAGGAGGAGCGGGTCCGGGCCCTGGCCGGGGCCGCCCTGGAGTACGCCGGGCCGCGCGGGGTGGGCCGGGCCGCGGCCGACGCCCGGTGGGCGCTGGGGATGCTGGAACTGGGTCGGGGCCGGGCCGAGGCGGCCCTCGAGGAGCTGGCGGCGGCCCGGCAGGCGGCGGCCCATCCGCTGCTGGCCTGGCCCCTGCTCGCCGACCTGGTCGAGGCGGCGGTCCGGGCCGGACGCCCGGAGCGGGCGACGGAGGCGGCCGGCACGCTCGCCGAGTGGGCCACGGCGCTCGGACGGCCCCCGATCGGCGCCCTGGCCGCCCGCTGCCGGGCGCTGACCGGTCCCGACGGCGAGGCCGAGGGGCACTTCACGGCCGCGCTGGACCTGCACGGGGAGGCCGGTACCTTCGAGCGGTCCCGTACCGAGCTGCTGTACGGCGAGTGGCTGCGGCGGCTGCGCCGCCAGATCGACGCCCGCGCGCGGCTGCGGGCCGCACTGGAGGGCTTCGAGCGGTGCGGTGCTGCACCCTGGGCCGACCGCGCCCGGTCGGAGCTGGGCGCGGCGGGCGGCGAGACCGTGCTCAGCACCCGCGAGGACGGGCCGATCAGCCTGCTGAGCCCGCAGGAGCGCGAGGTGGTCAGGCTGGCGGCGGCCGGGGCGAGCAACCGGGAGATCGCGGCGCAGCTCTTCCTCAGCCCGCGGACGGTCGGTCACCACCTGTACCGGGCCTTCCCCAAGCTGGGTGTCAGCTCCCGCACGGAGCTGGCCACCCTGCTGGCCGCCTGAACCGGTCGCCGTCCGGCCCGGCCGGTCCGGGGTTGGCTCCGGCTCCGCCCTCATGAGGCCGGGGCGGCCTCCGGAGCCGACCAGATCAGCCGGGTCTGGGCGACCCGGTAGCCGGCCCGGGCGAAGGCCGCGGCCATCGGGGCGTTGTCGGTGTCGGTGGTGGCGGTGATCAGCTCGGCGCCGGCCGCCACCTGCACCCGGGTGATCTCGGCCAGCACCTCGTCGACGTACCCCTGGCCGCGCAGTTCGGGGACCACGCCGAGGTAGCCGACGTTGCGGTGGTACGGGGTCGCCGAGGGCAGGGCCAGGCCGGCCACCTCGCCGTCGGGGGTGCGGGCCAGCCGCCACCAGGAGCGCTCGCCGGGGCAGCCGAGGTAGAAGTCCACCTCCTCCTGGGCGGTGGCCTCGGCGCCCATCAGCTCGAGGTTGCGGCGGGTCTCGCCGTCCAGGCTGCCGACCGCGATCCGCCGGAAGACGTCCAGGAAGTCCTCGTCGGTGCCCTCGGTGAAGGTCAGCCGGCCGCCGGCGGCGGGCACCCCGGCCTCGGGGGTCCACTCCAGGCGCAGCCGCTCCACCACGTCCGTGAGCCCGGCGGCCAGCGCCGCCTCGCGGCGCCAGTCGGTGGCCGCCACCACGGCCGGGTCCTCGCGCCAGCCCTCCGGCAGCGTCAGGTTGTACAGCGGGGGCTTGGCGGCGCCCTGCTCGGCGAAGGCCCCCAGGCCGGCCCGGATCAGCTCGGCGCCGACGGCCGCGCGGTCCTCGACCGAGGGGTCGACGTACAGGCAGTCCAGGGCGACGGGGTGTTCGCTGGTGGCCCGGCCCCACCACAGGGCGCGGGCCAGGACCCGGCCGTCCTGCTCGGCGATCCAGGTCCACTCCGGGCGGTACATGCCCTCCGCCAGCTCTTCCAGGTAGCGGTCGGCCTCGATCCAGCCGACGGGCTCGTCGACCGTCACGGCGGTCACGCGGTCGAGGTCGGCTTCGGTGGTGGGACGAAAGTGCATACGGGTCTCCTTGCTGTCGGGGATGAGGGCGGCGTCGGTGCGGTGGACGCGGGAGTCGGTCAGGGTGAAGACCTCCGGGTGGGAGCGACGGGGTGACGTCTTCGACACTAGGCCGGTCACCGGATCACCGGCTTCGGTCATACCGACTTAACGTGACCGGTCAGGTGTCCGTCCCGGTGAGGTCTTCGGCAAGTCGGGCGAAGGCCCGGGCGGCGGCGGGCCGGTAGGCGCCCTCCCGATGCAGCAGGGCGACGGTGCGGGCCGGCAGGGGCGGGTCGAGGGGCACGGGGGCGAGGTGCGGGTGGCCCTCGGCGACGGCCTCGGGAAGCACGGTCGCCAGTCCGGTGCGCCGCACGATCTCGGTGAGGGCCTGGACGGAGTTGGCCTCGACGGCGATGCGCGGCACGACCCGGTGCCGGGCGAAGTGGGCGTCGATGTGGCCCCGGGTGGCGAACCCGGCGGCGAGCAGGGCGAGTTCCCGGCCGTGGAGGTCCCGGACCGGCAGCGGGTGGGGCAGCGTCCGGGCCCGTTCGCCGCTGGTGACCAGGCTGAGGGTCTCGGTGCGGAGCGCGGTGGCCGCGATGCCCGGCAGGTGCTCGCCGGCGAAGGCGATGCCGAGGTCCAGCTCGTCGGCGAGCAGAGCGGTCTCGATCCGGTCCTGGGTCGTCTCGGTCAGGGTGAGGGCGATGCCGGGGTGCCGGCTCCGGAGCTCGGCGGTGAGCGGTCCCACCAGGTAGGCGGTGAAGGTCGGGGTGACGCCCAGGCGCAGCCGGCCTCGGGAGAGGTCCTGGACGTCGTGGACGGCCCGCTCGGCGGCGGCCAGGTCGCGCAGGGCGCGGCGGGCGTGCTCGGTGTAGACGGCGCCGGCGTCGGTGAGGCGCACCGTGCGGCCGGAGCGGTCCAGCAACTGCACGCCCAGGGTCCGCTCCAGCTGTCTGACCTGCTGGGAGAGGGTGGGCTGCGAGATGTGCAGCTCTTCGGCGGCGCGGGTGAAGTTGCCGTGTTCCGCCACGGCGAGCAGATAGCGCAGGTGCCGGAGTTCGAGAGGGGCCATGGACCTCACTATAGATGTGGTCGATGACTCTTATCCGTAGCAGCTCTTGGACACTATAGGTGCAGGTCATGCAGGGTGGATTCAGCAGCCCAAAGGGGTTGCCACCACCCGAAGGGAGTGACCGTGCAGGACCTCGCCGACGGCGTCGCCCGTTTCCAGCGGGACGTCTTCCCGGCCAAGGCCGAGCTCTACGCCCGCCTCGCCGCGCAGCACGCACCGCACACGCTGTTCATCAGCTGCTCCGACGCCCGCGTGGTGCCGGAACTGATCACCGGCGCCGAGCCGGGCGACCTCTTCGTCGTCCGCACCGCCGGAAACCTGGTCCCCGCCCACGGCCTCGACGCCGACGGGGTGGCCGCCGGCATCGAGTACGCCGTCGCGGTGCTGGGGGTGCGGGACATCGTGGTCTGCGGCCACTCCGGCTGCGGGGCGATGACCGCCCTCGCCGAGGGGCACGACCTGAGCGGCGCCCCGGCGGTCGCCGGCTGGCTGCGGCACGCGGACGCCTCCCTGGCCCGCGCCGGCGCCGCCGGCGACGTGGCCGCGCTGGTACGGCAGAACGTGCTCGCCCAGCTGGCGAACCTGGCCACCCACCCCTCGGCCGCCCGCGCCCTCGCGGCGGGGACGGTGACCCTGCACGGCTGGGTCTACGACATCGGCACCGGCCGCGTCGAGGACCTGACCGGCGCCCGCCCCGCCCCCGTGGCCTGACCCCACCGAACCCCGCGGCGGCTCACCGGGACCCGCTCCCCCGCCGCCGCTTCCCCCCGACGACCCACCCAGTGAAGGACGTAACGACCATGGTGCACGCCCAGTTCGACCCGACCGCCCGCGAAGCCCTGGCCTCCGCCGCCGTGGCGGCCAAGATCCGCAAGGACCTCACCTGGCGGGAGATCGCCGAGGCCTCCGGCCTCTCGGTGGCCTTCACCACCGCCGCCGTCCTCGGCCAGCACCCGCTGCCGGAGCAGTCCGCCCGGGCGGTGGCCGCGCTGCTGGACCTGGACGAGGAGGCGACCGCGCTGCTCCAGACCATCCCGGCCCGCGGTTCCATGCCCGACCGGGTGCCGACCGATCCGACCATGTACCGCTTCTACGAGATGCTGCAGGTCTACGGCACCACCCTCAAGGCCCTGGTGCACGAGGAGTTCGGGGACGGCATCATCTCCGCGATCAACTTCCGGCTCGACGTGAAGAAGGTCGCCGACCCCGAGGGTGGCGAGCGCGCCGTCATCACCCTGGACGGCAAGTACCTGCCGACCAAGCCCTTCTGACGGGCGGCGGTGGGGCGGGCCGGGGGATCCCTTCCGGCCCGCCCCGCCGCGCTCCCGGCGGATCCGGCAGGCGCGGCCCGCTAGGGAAGCAGGGTCTCCAGGGCGGCCGGGCCCTCCGCGGCCAGCTTGCGCTCCGCCCAGGCGAGGTTCTCCGGGGTGATGTCGCGGCCGGAGGCCAGTACCAGGTCCTCGGCGGTGACCTCGCCGCCCGAGCCGGTGTGCAGCAGTGCGTCGGGGGTGACGGATTCGGCCTGCCGGCTCTCATCGGGTCGCTGGTTCACAGATCCTCCTTGGCCTTCTCGACGGGACCGCGGGGGCACGGCCCGTGAGGACGGTTCGCCACACTTCGCATGGCCGAGGGCGTATACGCCCGTAACGAGCATGTATCACCACCCCGCCCGCCCGCAGCCCGGACGCGCCGGGCACCGGCCGGGGTGCGGTCCGGGAGGTTTCCTGCGGGCGGCGCGTTTGGGCGCCGCGTTCGGGGACATACGCGCGATGACGGTGGTGCGTCCCTCGCGGACGACCACCGCGGCTCGTGGCCGCGGACGGCATCCATCCCCCCTGGTGCCGTCCGCGGGCCACACCGGCTGGCACCGATCGATCGCCCCGTCGCACGGCACCCCGGCCATGTGCCGCCCGCCGCGACGTATTCCCGACCGGGCAGGCCCCCGGCGCCCGTTGCCCGGCAACGGCCCCCGGGCAGCCGACGGGACGACGACCGGGCCGCCGCCTCCGAAAGTTTCTGCGGACAGTGCGATTGGGCCGCGGAATGCAGGGCAGACGCGCGGTTGGCGGCAGGGGGCCTTGGGACAGGGCGGTTCCTGCCGCGGCCGGCGACCGCAGGCGGCACCCCTTCCCCCCGGGTGCCGCCCGCGGCGTCCGCACCGGCCCCGCCGGCCGGCGGAGAACATGTCCGCAGGGCCGGCAGCGAGGCGGCTGAAGGGCCTCGGCACCGCGGGCCTCGGCTGCGATCATGATCCGTATGACGTCTATCGAACCGATCGCCGCGCCCGGCGCTCCGGAGGCCTTTGCCAGCACCGGGCGGCGGGTGCTCGTCAGTGGTGCCTCCCGGGGGCTGGGACGGGCGTTGGCGCAGGCCTTCGCCGGGAACGGGGACCGGGTGGCCGTGCACTTCGGGTCACGGCGGGCCGAGGCCGAGGAGACCTTCGCCTCCCTGGACGGGTCGGGGCACGCGCTCGTGGCAGGCGACCTGTCTACCCCGGACGGGGCGCGGGCCGTCGCCGAGGCCGCGGCCGGTGCCCTCGGCGGGCTGGACGTGCTGGTGAACAACGCCGCCGTGAACCTGCCGCACCCGCTCGCCGGGACGCCGTACGACGAGTGGGCGGCCGCCTGGCAGAGCCACGTCTCGGTCAACCTGCTGGCGACGGCGAACCTCAGCCACCTCGCGGCCCACCGGATGATCGAGCAGGGCGGCGGCGGGCGGATCGTGAACGTCGGCTCGCGCGGGGCCTTCCGCGGCGAGCCCGACCACCCGGCGTACGGGGCGACGAAGGCGGCCGTGCACGCCCTGGGCCAGTCCCTGGCGGTGCACCTCGCGCCGTACGGCATCGGCGTGGCCTCGGTCGCGCCCGGCTTCTTCGAGACGGAGCGGGTGGCGCACCGGCTGGCGGGCGAGACGGGCGAGGCGATCCGCGCCCAGAGCCCCTTCGGCCGGGTGGGCACGGCGGACGAGATCGCCGCGGCCGTGCTCTGGCTGGCCTCCCCCGCCGCCGAATGGGCCTCGGGCACCGTCCTGGACCTCAACGGAGCCTCGTACCTGCGCACGTGAGGCGGGCGCGCACGAACCGGGAGTAGCGGTCCGGCGCGCTCGCGTCGGTTGTGCGTCGTAGGGTGGGGGTATGGCCGAGGCAGCGCTGGGGGTTTCCACGGGGGCGGTGGCGCGGCGGTTGGGGGTGTCGCCGACCACGGTGCGGTCCTGGGAGCAGCGGTACGGGATCGGGCCGGCGGTGCGCGAGGGCGGCCGGCACCGGCGGTGGATGCCCGGGGACATCGCGATGCTGGAGGAGATGTGCCGGCTCACCTCGTCGGGGATCCCGCCCGCCGAGGCGGCCCGGGCCGCGGCGGCGGTGCGCGGCGAGCCTGATACGGACCAGTCGGCCCCCGGCCGGGCCGTCGAGGTCCCGGCGCGGCCGGTACGGCGGGCCCGGCAGCCGGGGTCGGGGAACGGCCTGCCGCTCGGGGCGGTGCGGCAGGAGTGCCGGGGGCTGGCGCGGGCCGCGGTGCGGCTCGACGGGCCCGCGATGGACGCGCTGTTGCGGCAGGCGGTGGACGCCCACGGCCTGGTGACCGCCTGGGACGAGGTGATGGTGCCGACCCTGCACGCGGTGGGCCGCAAGTGGGAGTCGACGGAGGACCGGTACGTCGAGGTGGAGCACCTGCTCTCCTGGCACGTGTCGACCGTGCTGCGCCGGGCGGCCGTCACCGGCATCCCGGCGGACGGCCCGCCGGTGGTGCTGGCCTGTCTGCCCGGGGAGCAGCACACGCTGCCGCTGGAGGCGCTGGCCGCGGGGCTCGCCGAACGCGGCCTGCCCACGCGGATGTTCGGGGCCGCCGTGCCCGCGGAGGCGCTGCGGGCGGCGGTGGCCCGGTCCGGGCCGGCCGCGGTGGTGCTCTGGTCGCAGGCCCGCTCGACCGCCGACGGCGTGCTGGCCCGGCAGGTGGCGGCCACGGCCTTCGGCCTCAAGGGGGCCCGGACCGCGCCGCTCGTGGTGCTCGCGGGCCCGGGCTGGTCCCCGCGGACCCTGACCGCGGGCATGGTGCGCCCGCACGGTCTGCGGGAGGCCCTGGAGGTGATCTCCGCGCGCTGTCCGCAGCCGGCGGAGGCCGGTTCAGCGAACTGACAGCATGGCCGCGGCCAGTTCGGCGGTGCGCCGGTGCCACCGGCCGCCGTCCCGCAGCATCGTGTGGCCGCCGGCCGGCATGGGGATGGCCCGGGCGTCGGCGCCGCACGCCCGCGCCCGGCGGACCAGCTCCCACGACTGCCGGGCCGAGGTGACCC
Source organism: Streptomyces sp. NPDC089919 (assembly GCF_040684615.1). Classification (NCBI taxonomy): domain Bacteria; kingdom Bacillati; phylum Actinomycetota; class Actinomycetes; order Kitasatosporales; family Streptomycetaceae; genus Streptomyces; species Streptomyces sp. NPDC089919. Next base: position 101,382 of record NZ_JBFBGK010000008.1, on the reverse strand, counting down.
GGTCCGCCTCGTCGTGCAGCACGTACACCTCGCGGCCGGCGAGCTGGTCGACCGGTTCGCCGGGCGGGCACCAGGGGGCGAGGGCGATGACGCCCCGGACGGACGGGTGCCCGGCGGCCCGCAGGGCCGCGCGGCCGCCCATGGAGTGGCCGATGAGCACGACGGGGATGTCGCCGTGGCGGGCGCGGATCCGGGCGAGGGCGGTCAGGGCGTCCCGGGCGGCGTCGGCGCGGGGGCCGTTCCAGCCGCGGTGCCGGTAGCGGACCTCGGCGACCAGGACCGGCTGCCCGCGCAGGCCCCGCCGCACGGCGCGGGAGAAGCCGCGCATCCGCAGGGCGGGCAGGTTGAGCAGCGGCGGGGCGTGCAGGCCGTCCTCGCGGCCGCCGTGCAGGAGCACGACGGCGGCCGTGGGCGCGGCCGGTGCGCCCCGGAGCGTGACGGCGTCCGGGGCGGTCGTCGGGGCGGGCCGGGTGAAGGGTCGGGTCGTCAACGAGGTCTGCCGGTGGTCGTCGGGGGGCGGGGCGGGCGGGGCAGGAAGCCGCTGGTGCGGGCCTGGTAGTCAGCGTAGCCGGGCCGGTCGGCCAGATGGGCTTCGAGGAGCCGCTTGCCGCTGCCCTTGATGAGCAGGGCGCTCATCACGAGCGGGGAGACGAGGGTGGCGGCCGCGGTCTGCCAGGTGGCGCAGGCGGTGAGGTAGAGGCCCCACCAGACGAGGAAGTCGCCGAAGTAGTTGGGGTGGCGGGTCCAGGCCCACAGTCCGCGGTCCATGATGCGGCCCCGGTGGGCGGGGTCGGCCTTGAAGCGGGCAAGCTGGTGGTCGCCGACCGCTTCGAAGAACAGGCCGGCGGCCCACAGGAGGAGGCCCAGCACGGCGGTGGCCTCCAGGGGCTCCGGCAGCAGGACCGCGGCCTGGACGGGCAGGGAGACCAGCCAGACCAGGGCGCCCTGGAGGAGGTAGACCTTCCGCAGGGCGTACCACGCCGGGCTGCCGGGGGCCCGGGCGAGCATCCGGGCGTACCGGGGGTCCTCGCCCTGTCCGCGGCCCCGGCGGGCGATGTGCACGGCCAGCCGCAGCCCCCAGACGAGGGTGGCCCCGGCGACCAGGGCCCGGCGGGCCGGGTCGCCGTGGCCGGCCGACAGGCACCAGGCGAGGACCGCGACGGCCGCGAAGGCGAGCCCCCAGGCGGTGTCCACGATCCGGTGGACCCCCTTGACCAGGGCGACGCAGAAGGTCAGCAGCATGACGCCCAGCGCCGTGCCGGCCGACGCGGCCAGCAGGACGGCGAGGGCGCCGGTGTCCAGGGCGGTCACCGCACCTCCCGGCCGTCGTGCTCGAGCACGACGTGGCGCACGTCGAGGTAGCGGGAGCGGAACCCTGCCTCCGAGTAGGCCAGGTAGAACTCCCACATCCGGTGGAAGGTCCGGTCGAAGCCGAGGGCGGTGACGTCCTCGGACCGGCTCAGGTACCGCTCGCGCCACAGCCGCAGCGTCTCGGCGTAGTGGTCGCCGTACCCGCTGTCCTGGACGATCCGCAGCCCGGCGAGCCGGCTCTGCTCCGCCAGGGCCCGGCGGGACGGGATGAGGCCGCCGGGGAAGACGTACTTGCTGATCCAGGTGTGGGTGCGGGAGGTGTGGAGCATCCGGTCGTGCGGCATGGTGATGGCCTGGAGGACGACCCGGCCCTCGGGGGCCACCAGCCCGTGCAGGGCGCGGAAGTAGGCGGGCCAGTACTCGGCGCCCACGGCTTCGATCATCTCGACGCTGACCACCGCGTCGTGGACGCCGTCCAGCTGCCGGTAGTCGCAGAGTTCGACGGTGACCCGGTCGGCGACCCCGGCGTCCGCGATGCGCCGGCGGGCGAGGTCGCGCTGTTCGGGCGAGAGGGTGGCGGTACGGACGCGGGCGCCGCGCCGGGCGGCCCGGACGGCCAGTTCGCCCCAGCCGGTGCCGATCTCCAGGAGGGTGCGGCCCGGTCCGGTGCCGGCCAGGTCGAGGAGCCGGTCGATCTTGCGGTGCTGGGCCGCCGGCAGGTCCTCGGCGGTGGCCGGGAGGGCGGTGAAGAGGGCCGAGGAGTAGGTGAGGGTGGGGTCGAGGAAGGCGGCGAAGAGGTCGTTGGAGAGGTCGTAGTGCCGGTGGACGTTGCGCCGGGCCCCCTCGGGGGTGTTGAGATCGGCGGTGGGCCGCCGGTGCACCCAGGCGCCGCGCAGGGCGCGCAGCGGCCGGGGGGTGAGCTCGTCGACGTGGCCGGCGAGCACCGTCAGGAGGCCGACCAGGTCCTCGCTGTCCCACTCCCCCGCCATGTAGGACTCGCCGAAGCCGATCAGTCCGGCCGCGCCGATCCGCCGGTGGAAGGCGTCGGGGTCGTGCAGGACGAGCGTCGGGCCGGGGGCGGGCCCGGGGTGCTGGCGGGGGACGTGCACCGGGCCGTCGGGGGTGCGTATCCGCAGCGGCAGGCGGGCCAGGCCGGCGGTCACGATCCGGCGGGCCAGTGCGGTGCGCAGGGCCGAGGTCCGGGGCAGGCGGGCGACGTCCGGCCAGGCCGCGGCGTCGACCAGGTGCCGGCCGGTGCCGGTCTCGCCGTGCGGGGCGGGGGGAACGGTGCGGGTCACGGTGCGTCTTCCTGGACGGTCGGGGCGGGCCGGGGCTGGACCGGGAGGCCCTTGAGGAACAGCCGGATCCCGTGGCGCCGGATGCCGAGCGACACCGCCGCGGTCGACCACGGGTGCCGTACGGCGGCGGCGAGCAGGGTCCGGGGGCCGGCCGGGCGGTGGCTGCCGCGGACGGTGGCGGTCAGGGGGCGGGAGCCGTCGCCGAGGCGGAGCTGGACGGAGAGGTCGAGGTGGTCGCCGGGCCGCGGCAGCCGCATCCGGTAGTCGCCCTCGACCCGCAGGAACGGCGAGACGTGGAAAGCCTTGGGCACCTCGGCGCGGTCCCGGTCGTCGGGGTGCAGCAGGTAGCAGTGGCGCCCGCCGTAGGTGTTGTGCACCTCGGCGACCACGCAGACGAGGCGGCCGGCCCGGTCGTGGCACCAGTACAGGGTCAGCGGGTTGAAGACGTGGCCCAGGACGCGGGCGTGGGCCAGCATCAGGACCTGCCCGTCGGCGTGGACGCCGTGCGCGGCGAGGCAGGCGTCCAGGCCGGCGCGCAGGGTGGCGGCGCGCCCGCCGAAGTGGTCCCGGGCGTCGAAGCGGGCGAGCGGCCGCAGCAGCCGGGGCAGGACGGGCAGTCGGTCGAGGTCGACCAGCCACATGTAGGTGCGGTGGGTGAGCGCGTACCGCTGCGGCGCGGTGCGGGTGTGCCGCACCTCGACGTCGTACAGGGCCGGGACGCGGGGCGGCGGGCCGGTCTGCGGGCTGCCGGGGGCGGCCGGACGGGCCGGGGCGGCGGTCACCAGGTCACCCCCAAGGCGCGGGCGGCCTCGGCGCCCGAGCGGCAGCCGTCCTCGTGGAAGCCCCAGCCGTGGTAGGCGCCCGCGAAGGCGGTGACGCGGTCGTTCAGGGCGGGCAGCAGGCGCTGGGCGGCGACCGAGGCGGTGGTGTAGACGGGGTGTTCGTAGGTCATGCGGGCCAGGACGGTGCTCTCGTCGATCCGGTCGCCGGGGTTGAGGGTGACGATGTGCGGTGCGGTACCGGGCAGCCGCTGGAGGCGGTTCAGGTCATAGCTGACCTGGACGGAGCCGGGCCGGGCGGCGCAGCCGGGCAGCCGGTAGTTCCACGAGGCCCGGGCGTGCGCGCCGCGGGGCAGTACGGAGACGTCGCGGTGCAGCACGGTCGGGTTGCGGGTGTAGGTGAAGGCGCCCAGCACCCGGCGCTCCTGCTCCGTGGGGTCGGCCAGCAGGCGCAGCGCCTGGTCGGGGTGGACGGCGATCACCACGGCCGCGTGCTCGGCCGTGCTGCCGTCCTCGGTGACCACGCGGACGGCGCCGCCGGTGCGGACGACGGAGCGGACCGGGGCCGAGGTCCGGACCCGGGCGAGGTTCTTCGCGGCCCGCTCGACGTAGGACCGGGAGCCGCCGGTGACGGTCCGCCACTGCGGCGATCCGGTGACCGAGAGCAGCCCGTGGTGGTCGAGGAAGCGGAAGAGGTAGGCGGCCGGGTACTCCAGGGCGGTGGCCGGGGCGCAGGACCAGACGCAGGCGACCAGGGGCAGGGCGAAATGGCCGGTGAAATAAGGGGAGAAGCGCTGCTCGCGCAGGAAGTCGCCCAGGGTCGGGGCCTCGTCGCCGGCGGCCAGCAGGCGTCGGGCGGCGCGGTGGAAGCGGGGCACCTCGGCGAGCATCAGCAGGTGGCGGCCGCGCAGCAGGTTGCCGCCGCCCAGCAGGCCGCGGGGGCCCCGGGCGCCGGCGTACTCCAGCCCGCAGCCGTCGCAGCGGACCGACATGCTCATCTCGGAGTCCTGGGTGGCCACGCCCAACTCGCGGAACAGGCGCAGCAGGTGGGGGTAGGTGCGGTCGTTGTGGACGATGAAGCCGGTGTCCACGCCGACCGTCCCGCCGCCCGCGGCCGGCAGCTCGTGGGTGTGCGCGTGGCCGCCGAGCCGGTCGTCCGCCTCGTACAAGTGGACCTCGTGGGCGCGGGAGAGGACGTGGGCGGCGGTGAGTCCGGAGATCCCGGCCCCGATCACGGCGATTCCGGTCCGCTTCATGTCCTCGCCCCCGGCGGCCGGGACGGCTGGACGATGCCCGCCGTGCGGAGCCTGAGCTTGAGCAGGCCCCGGCGGGCGTGGCTCTTGACGGTGCCCAGGGGCATCCCGGTGCGGTCGGCGATCTGCACCTGCGTCAGGTCGGCGTAGTAGGCGAGCGTCAGGACCTCGCGCTCCAGGCGCGGCAGCCGGGAGAGCTCGCGGGCGACCACGATCGTGTCGAGGGCCTGCTCGGGCCCCGGCACCGGGGCGTCGAGGACGTGCCGGCCGGCCGCGTTCACCAGCGCCAGCCGGCGGATGCGCGCGGCCAGGGCGTCGGCCGTCTTGCGTCGGGTGATCCCCAGCAGCCACGCGGGCAGGGTGCCGCGGTCGCCGTCGAAGCCGGCGCGGCCGCACCAGGCCGCGACGAACACCTGCTGGGTGACGTCCTCGGCCTCGCGCCAGTCGCACAGGACCTGGGTGGCGTGGGCGTGGACCAGGCGGCTCCAGCGCCGGTGGGCCAGCGGGAGCCACCGGTCGTCGCCCTCCACGAGGAGGGCGGTGATCTCCGCGTCGGACGGCGCGGCGTCCCCCGGGGGCCCGGTCCGGGCGCCGGGGGGACCGGCGCGGCCGGTGTGCGTCGGCGGTGCGGTCATGGTGCCTCCTGCGGTCCGCGGCATGCGCCCAGCTTCCGCGGGGCCCGGCAGGCGGTTCAACTCGCATCGGTTCCGCATTGAATTCGTATGATCCGACGCCGCCGGCCCGGCTACTCGAGGCTGCGGGCGTGCCGGAACCGGGCCAGGCCGTCCGGCAGGGAGATCAGCGGGTCCGGGTAGTCGTAGGCGGCCCGCTCGAGGCCGGGCAGCCGCCAGGGCTCGTGGACGTCCGGGCCGTCGAGCCCGGCGAGTTCGGGGACCCAGCGGCGGACGTAGGCGCCGTCCGGGTCGTAACGCCGGCCCTGGAGTACGGGGTTGAGGACCCGGTTGGGCCGGGTGTCGGTCCCGGTGCCGGCCACCCACTGCCAGTTGAGCTGGTTGTTGGCCACGTCGCCGTCGACCAGCAGGCTCAGGAAGTGGCGGGCGCCCGCACGCCAGTCGAGATAGAGGGTCTTGGTCAGGAAGGAGGCGGTGATGAGCCGGCCCCGGTTGTGCATCCAGCCCTCGTGGGCGAGTTGCCGCATGGCGGCGTCGACGATCGGGTACCCGGTCCGGCCCTCCTGCCAGGCCAGCAGGTCGGCGGCCGCCTCCCGGCCGTGCCGCCAGCGGTCGCCGCGGGAGCGGTAGTCCGTCCCCGAGCTCTCCGGGCGGGCCGCGAGCACCTGCTGGTGGAAGTCCCGCCAGCACACCTGCCGGATGAAGGCCTCGGCACCGGGGCCGCCGTGCCGGCGGGCCCGGTGCACCAGCTCGACCGCGGAGAGCGTCCCGAAGTGCAGGTGGGGCGAGAGCCGGGAGGTGACGTCCCCCGCGAGGTCGTCGTGCCGGTCCTCGTACTCCGCGGCGTGCCGCGCCAGCCAAGAGCGCAGCTGCGCCCGCCCCTCCCCCTCGCCGCCGGCGGCCAGGCCGGGCGACACCCCGGACAGCCCGGCCCGGCCGGGCAGGTCCTCCGAGCGCAGCGAGGCCGGGACCCGCAGTTCCCGGGGAGCGGGCCAGGGGGTGCGCAGCGGTTCGGCGCTCCAGCGCCTGAAGTACGGGGTGAAGACGGCGAAGTGGTCGGAGCCCTGGGGGGTGAGGTCGCCGGGCGGCACCGCGGTGAACACCGCGTCGTGGGTGTACAGCCGGCAGCCCTCGGCCTCCAGCGCCCGCCGCAGGCCGCTCTCGCGGGTGCGGGCGAAGGCGGCGTGGCCGCCGGCCATGTGCACCTCGTCGGCCTCCGCCTCGCGCACCACGCGGTGCACCTCGGCGGCCGTGTCCCCGGTCCGTACGACGAGACGGCCGCCGAGGCCGCGCAGCGAGGCGTCGAGGTCGCGCAGGCAGTCCGCGAGGAAGGCCAGCCGGTTGGGGGCGGCGAAGCCGGCCCGGTCGACGGCGGGGTCCCGGACGAAGAGCGGCACGATCTCCCGGCCGCCCTCCAGCGCGGCGCGCAGCGGCGGGTGGTCGTGCACCCGCAGGTCGGACGTGAACAGGACGACGGCGATGGTCATGGGCCACTTCCGGGCGATCGGCCGCCGGACACCCGGTGGGCGGCCGGCAGCTCGGAACGAACTGACACCCCTGCTTCCGCCGCCCGCCCCCGCCCGGATGCACGGCCCGCCGGTGACGGGGCACGGCCGTGGCACCGGTCCGGCGGATACGGGCCGCCGCGGGCCGCCGGCCGGCGACAACCGGCCAGGTGACCACCGCGATGATCATCCCGGGTTAGGATCCGGGCACGTTGCGGGGGCACGTGAGGGGTGGGGGAATCTTGGGCGAGGACGTCGACGCCGCGAACAAGGGCTGGAGCGCCGTACGGCAGGCCGTCGCGGCACTGGTACTGGTGCCGGGGATGGCGCTGGGCCTGTGGTGGGTGGCGCAGCAGGACGAGGGAACAGCCGGGAGCGGGCCCCCGGCTGCCTCCTGCGACCACGCGGACGAGGCGAAGGGGCCGGGACAGGTCTCGGGCCGGGACCTCTGCGAGGCGTTGCACCGGCCCGGTCTGGCCGCCCTGCTGGGGATCCCGGGGCGGACCGCGAAGAGCGCGACCGGTTCGGGCGGTTCCGTCGGGAAGGACTTCACGCCCTCCGGCGAGGTGGAGTTCGAGGGGTACACCGTGTCCCTGGCCGCCACCTACGGCGGCCCTGCGGTGGCCGGGTCCGCCGAACTCCTGGGCGACACCGGCCCGAAGCGCACCGTGCTGGGCCGGCCGGCGGCCCTGTACTCCAGCCAGGCGCTGCAGATCCGGTTCCGGCTGGACGGCAGCGACGCGCACAGCGGCCCCAGCATCCCGGCGCGGGTGCTCACGGTCGCCCGGGAGCCGAAGGACGACGGCGACTCGTACGAACTGAGCATCTGGCGCACCGACGGCGGCCTCCTGGACGACGAGGCCCTCCTGCGCGTGGCCGGCACGGTCCTGCCGGCCCTCCCGGGCTGGTCGCCCGCGCGCTGACCGGGGCGCGGCGGGCCCGGCGCGGGGGTGGCGGCGGTTAGTGTCGGGGGCATGACTGATGATTCGTTGCGTTCCGTGACCGTCGAGCGGACCGGGCCCGGGCTGTTCACCGCGACCAACTCCCGGGGGGACACCGTCACCTTCGGGACCGGGTCCGCGGGCGGCTTCACGCCGGTGGAGCTCTTCCTCGCCGCGATCGGGGGCTGCTCCGCGGCCGATGTGGACGTGGCCACCACGCGCCACGCCGAGCCGTCCGTGTTCTCGCTGACCGTCGAGGGCGACAAGGTCGCGGACGAGGGCGGCAACCGGATGACCGGCCTGGAGGTGGCCTTCACCGTCGGCTTCCCCGAGGGCGAGGGCGGCGACCGGGCGAGGGCGATCCTGCCGCGGGCGGTGAAGACCTCGCACGACCGGCTGTGCACGGTCAGCCGGACGGTGGAGGCCGGCACCCCGGTGGTCACCAAGCTCGTCGGCGAGGACTGAGCCGCCGGGGGCGAACGCCGGTGCGGACGGCCGCCGGGGCGGTCGTCCGCGTACGGGGCGGGGCGGCTCAGTGCTGCCGGCGGCGCGCCGCGATCAGCGCGTACCCGGCCAGCAGGACGGCGGTGAAGGAGAGGCCCACCCAGGCCGCCTGGCGCATGTCGGGCACCTCGATCGCGGTGGCCGCGACGGCGAGCACCCCCAGGCCGGCCAGCACCGCGAGCCGGGAGCCGCCGGGGACGCTGAAGCCGGTGAACTCCGCCGGGTGCGCGTCCCGGTGCCGCCGGAAGGCCACGTACGAGGCGAGGATCAGCAGCCAGACCAGCAGGACGGCGAAGAGCGCGATGGACATCAGGAAGGTGAAGATCCCGCCGACGTCGTAGAAGGCCAGCAGCGCGGCGGCGGCGATCCCCAGGGTCGAGGCGGCCAGCGCGACGGCCGGCACCCCGCGGGCGGTCAGCCGCCCCACCGGGGCCGGGGCCAGCCCGTCGTGGGCGAGCGAGTGCAGCAGCCGGGAGGCCCCGTAGAGCTGGGCGTTGGCGGCGGAGACGGCCGCGATCAGCACGACCATGTTGGTCAGGCTCGCCGCGGCGGGGACGCCGACGTCGGAGAAGACCCGGACGAAGGGGCTGGCCTCCAGGCTGCCGTCGCCCGCCGCCAGGTGCCGCCACGGGATCAGGGCCGTCACCAGGATGATCGACAGGACGTAGAAGACGCTGAGCCGCCAGGCGAGTTGGCGCATCGCGGTGCGGATGGTGCGCTGCGGGTCGGTGGCCTCGGCGGCCGTGATGGCGACCACCTCGAAGCCGGCGTAGGCGAACATCACCACGGACAGGGCGATCCAGACCGACTTGGCGCCGTGCGGGAGGAAGCCGCCGTCGTCGGTGAGGTGCGCGAAACCGGTGGCGGCGTGGTCGGGCAGGCCGAAGAAGACGAGGAACGCGGCGCACAGGATGAACGCGCACAGCGCGGTCACCTTCACCGTGGAGAGCCAGAACTCCGTGGTGCCGAAGGACTTCACGTTGACGGCGTTGACGGCGAGCACCACGGCCGCGACGGCGAGGATGGCCGCCCCCATCGGGATGCCGGGCCACCACCAGCGCAGGTACAGGGCGGCTGCGACGACTTCGGTGCCGATGACGACGACGGCGCTGAACCAGTACGTCCAGCGGGTGAGGAAGCCGGCCCAGGGGCCGAGGTAGGTGTGCGCGATGGCCCCGAAGGAGCCCTGGACCGGGTGGGCGGCGGACATCTCGCCGAGCAGCACCGCGATGATCGCGACGAGGACGGCGCCGATGGCGTACGAGAGGATCGCCGCGGGGCCGGCGGCCGATATCGCGGAGCCGGAGCCGAGGAAGAGGCCGGTGCCCAGGGCCGAGCCCAGGCCGATCATGGTGGTCTGGCGGGGGGTGAGGGAGCGGACCAGGCCCTCGCCCTCCGATGCGCCCGCGGGGGCGAGGGAGGCGGGTCTTTCCGGAGCAGCCATGGCGGGGACGTCCTTCTGTGCGGTGGTGCGCGGTGGGAGGCGGGGCGGCGGTCGGGTGGGCCACCGCCCCGGGGGCCCGGGGGCCGTGGGACGCGCCGGTCAGAACTCGCTGGTGCGGAAGGGCTTTTCGGGGCGGGTCAGGTGCGGCTTGCCGAGCACCTTGGGTGCGGACAGGGCGTAGATGCCGTGGTTGGTCAGCGCCCAGGCGATGTTGCGGTCCCATTCCACGTACACGCCGTGGGTCTGGTTGCCGTACGCGTAGTCGGGGGTGTCCGGGCCGTAGGCCTTGGGGACGAAGTAGGCCTCGATGGCCGGCTTGGCGGGGTGGCTCACGTCGAAGAACTGCACGCCCGCGTTGTAGAAGCCGTAGCCGAGGACACCGGCGTCGTGCTTGCCGGGGTTGGTGTAGTAGCCGGTGCGCTTGGGGCCGAAGCTGCCGCGGCGCTGGCAGAAGTCGCGGAAGCCGGCCGACTTCGGCGGGGTGGGCCGGGGCAGGGTGCCGACGATGCGCGGGTGCCGGGGGTCCTTGGCGTCGACCTGGTAGACCTCCTTGTACGGCTCGTAGCAGTCCTCGGTGAGCGGGTAGCCCGAGACGTAGACCAGTCCGGTCCGCTCGTACTGCGAGACGTCGATGTTGTCGCCCTCGGTGCCGGAGACGGACGGCGGGAGGTCGAGGTGGGAGACGGTCCGCATGCGGGCCGGGTCGGAGATGTCGAGGACGGTCAGGCCGTAGCCGCCCATCGCGGCGAAGGCGTAACGGCCGCCCTGTTCCACCGGCTTGGGGATGAAGAGGGGCATCCGGGCGCCCATCCAGCTGGTGTGGTTGCCGCAGCGCGGGTTGCTGCGGTAGGCGGCGTCCTCGCCGGTGCGCTGGCCGGGCAGGTGCCAGGTGTCGAGCAGCCGGGGGTGGACCGGGTCGGACATGTCCCAGGACTGGTAGCCCGCCGAGTGCAGGTTGGTCGGGTACTCGGTGCCGGAGTAGGTGTCGTCCGGGGCGGTGGCGAGGAACATGTAGCGGCCGCCGGTCCAGTAGGGCACGTCCAGCGAACCGGAGCCCTGCTGGGGCTTGTTCGGGTCCGACTTCAGCGGGTCCTTCTGGGTGGCGTCGGTGGAGACGGTGGCCAGCAGCTTCCAGTCCTTCTTGCGCGGACCGTCGAGGCGGAAGACCTTGAAGCCCTTCAGGCCGGGCTTCTCGCGCAGCTTGCGGACGCCGGCGGGGTTGTGGAACTTGTCGTGCGCGGGGTCGTCGGTGAGCTCGCTGATCTGCCGCTTGTCCTCGAAGCTCATCACCATCACGTAGGCGCGGAGCTTCTTGTTCCACTGGACGGTGGAGGCGCCCCAGTAGTCGTTGGGGGCCCAGGAGGCGTTGCCCTTGGTCTCGTCGCCGCCCACGTCCTCGCGGGTCGTCTTCTCGACGACCTTGACCTTCCTGACGTCGGTGATGTCGTAGACCCGGCCCTCGGAGCGGTCGTACTGGAACATGTACCGGCGGCCGCCGAAGTCGACGATGTTCTGCCAGGTGTGGAAGTAGTCGGGGGTGAAGTCCGGTCCCTCGTAGGCGGCTTCGACCTTCATGTTCTTGATGTACGCGTGGGTGTCGTACGTCTTGTTGCGGCCGGGGAAGGAGTGTTCGTGCTCCTCGTCGACCGGCGTGAGGGCCGGATGCCGGAAGCTCCCGTCGAGCTGCATGCCGTACGCGCCGGGGTCGGCGGGGCCGGGGCGGCGGTCCTGGCAGACGTCGGGGATGTTGGGGTCGGGGGCCGCCGAGGGGGTGGCGGTGGCGCCGGGGGCGAGCAGGGTCGCGGCGGTGGCGACGACGGCCGTGGCCAGGGCCGCTCGGGTGCGGAGGGATCGCATGGGGTCCTCGGGATCTCTGCGGTGGGCGGTACGGAGGCGTGCGAGGAGGACCGGCCCGCGCGGGCGGGCCGGGGCGGGGGGGCGGCTCGGGTCTCAGGTGACGGTCGGGCGCTGCTGGAAGCGGTCGGCCCGGTGCGCTCCGGTGCTCGCGATGTGCCGCAGGGTCTGCACGGCGTGCAGCACGTCGGTGTGGGTGAGGTAGAGCGCGTTGAAGCCGAAGCGCAGCAGGTCGGGGGCGCGCATGTCGCCGATGACGCCGCTCTCGGTGAGGGCTGCGACCAGCGGGTAGGCCTCCGGGTGGCGCAGGGCTACCTGGCTGCCGCGGCGGGCGTCCTCGCGCGGGGTGACGGGGGTGAAGCCCAGTCCGTCCAGGAGCCGGTCCGCGCACTCCTGGAAGAAGCCGGTCAGGGACAGGCTCTTGGTGCGTACGTCGGCCATGTCCACGCCGTCGTAGGCGGTCAGGGCGGCTTCCAGCGCGATCAGGGAGAGCAGCGGCGGGGTGCCGATGCGGGCCCGGGCGATGCCGGGGGCCGGCGCGTAGCCGCCCGACATGGCGAAGGGTTCGGCGTGCCCGTGCCAGCCGGTGACGGGGTGGTCGAAGTCCTGCTGGTGGCGGTGGGCGACGTACGCGAAGGCGGGGGCGCCGGGGCCGCCGGAGAGGTACTTGTAGCCGCAGCCCACCGCGAAGTCGGCGGTTATGGCGTCCAGTTGCAGTGGCAGGGCGCCGGCGGCGTGGCACAGGTCCCAGTGGACCAGGGCGCCGGCGGCGTGGGCCGCCGCGGTGAGGGCGGCCATGTCGTGCAGTTCGCCGGTGCGGTAGTCGACGGGGGCGTAGGCGGCGACGGCCACCTGCCCGCCCTCGGCGGCGAGCACCGCCCCGGCCTCCCGGGCGGGCACCCGGCGCACCTCCAGGCCCAGCAGCCGGCCGACGGAGTCGGCGATGTACTGATCGGTGGGGAAGTGGTCCGGATCGGTCAGCAGCAGCCGGCGGCCGGGGCGCAGCCGGGCGGCGGCCAGCAGGGTGTTGAAGAGCTGGACGCTGGTGGAGTCCCCGGCGACCACCTGGCCGGGGGCGGCCCCGATGAGGCGTCCGACGGCGTCGCCGGTCCGCAGCGGGGCCTCCCACCAGCCGTTCGCGTTCCAGGAGCGGATCAGGTCGGTGCCCCACTGGCGGTGTACGGCGTCCTCGACGGCGGCCGGTACGGCGGTGGGCAGGGCGCCCAGGGAGTTGCCGTCCAGGTAGACCACGCCCTTGGGGAGGGTGAAGCGGTCGCGGACGTGCGCGAGCGGGTCGGCGGAGTCCAGGTCGGCGGCGCGCTGGTTCAGCATGCGGGTACGTCCTCGGTACAGGAGGGGGCGGTGTGCTCGGTGCGGCGGGTGCGGCCGAGGTCGAGCGCGATGTCGGCGAGCAGGTCCTCCTGACCGCCGACGAGCCGGCGGCGGCCCGCTTCGACGAGGAGGTCGCGGGTGTCCAGGCCGTGCCGGGCCGCGGTGGCCTCGGCGTGGCGCAGGAAGCTGGAGTACACGCCGGCGTAGCCGAGGGTCAGGGTCTCCCGGTCGACCCGGACGGGCCGGTCCTGGAGCGGGCGCACCAGTTCCTCGGCGGCGTCGGTGAGCGGGAAGAGCGCGCAGCCGTGCTCGAAGCCCATCAGGTCGAGGACCGCGATGACCGGCTCCAGCGGGGCGTTGCCGGCGCCGGCGCCCTGGCCGGCGAGGGAGGCGTCCACCCGGTGCGCGCCGGCCTCCAGCGCGACGATGCTGTTGGCGACGCCCAGGCCGAGGTTGTCGTGGGCGTGGATGCCGATCTCGGTGGTGTCCCGGAGCAGGTCGCGGTAGGCGCGGACCCGGTCGCGGACCCCGTCCATGGTGAGCCGGCCGCCGGAGTCGGTGACGTAGACGCAGTGGGCGCCGTAGGACTCCATCAGCCGTGCCTGTCGGGCCAGTTCGGCCGGTTCGGCGAGGTGGGACATCATCAGGAAGCCGGACACGTCCATGCCGAGGTCGCGGGCCAGGCCGATGTGCTGGGCGGAGATGTCGGCCTCGGTGCAGTGGGTGGCCACCCGGACGGAGGTGACGCCGAGGGCGTGGGCCCGGCGCAGGTCTTCGGCGGTGCCGATGCCGGGCAGCAACAGCGTGGTGAGGCGGGCGCGTTGCAGGACCTCGGCGGCCGCCTCCAGCCACTCCCAGTCGGTGTGGGCGCCGGGGCCGTAGGTGACCGAGGAGCCGGAGAGGCCGTCGCCGTGGGCGACCTCGACGGCGTCGACGCCGGCCGCGTCCAGGGCGGCGGCGATGGCGCGGACCTGGTCGACGGTGTAGCGGTGGGAGACGGCGTGCATGCCGTCGCGCAGGGTGACGTCCTGGACGTAGACGCGGGTCATCGGGCCGGGTTCCGTTCGGCCAGGCGCTCGGCGGTGCGCAGCGCGGCGGAGGTCATGATGTCGAGGTTGCCCGCGTAGGCGGGCAGGTAGTGGGCGGCGCCCTCGACCTCGAGGTAGACCGAGACCAGGAGCCGGCCGCCGCCGGCGAGTGCGACGAGCGGGTCGTCGGCGGCCAGGGTGCGGAACTGCGGTTCCTGCTTGAGCCGGTAGCCGGGCACGTACGCGGCCACGGACTCGGTCATCTCGCGGATGGAGTCGGCCACTTGTGCGGTGTCGCAGTTGTCGACCACGCAGTGCACGGTGTCGCGCATCAGCAGCGGCGGCTCGGCGGGGTTGAGGACGATGATCGCCTTGCCGCGGGCCGCGCCGCCGACGCGCTCCAGGGCGTGCGCGGTGGTCTCGGTGAACTCGTCGATGTTGGCGCGGGTGCCGGGGCCGGCCGAGCGGGAGGCGATGGAGGCGACGATCTCGGCGTAGTGGACCGGGGTGACGCGGGAGACGGCGGCGACCACCGGGACGGTGGCCTGGCCGCCGCAGGTGACCATGTTGACGTTCTTGGCGCCGAGGTGTTCGTCGAGGTTGACCGGCGGCACGACGTAGGGGCCGATGGCCGCCGGGGTCAGGTCGATGAGCGTCTTGCCGTACGGGGCCAGGGCCGCGGCGTTAGCCCGGTGGGCGGCGGCGGAGGTGGCGTCGAAGACCACCTCGATGTCCGCGAAGCCGTCCATCGCGATGAGGCCCTTGACGCCGTCCGCGCTGGTGGGGACACCGAGGCGGCGGGCCCGGGCGAGCCCTTCGGAGCCGGGGTCGATGCCGATCATCGCGGCGGCGGTGACCTTGCCCCGGCCGCGGACCAGTTTGATGAGCAGGTCGGTGCCGATGTTGCCGGAACCGATGACGGCGGCCTTCATCGGGCGCCCTCCTTCACGAGTGCGTCCAGGCCGAAGAAGCGGACGGCGTTGCCGCCGAGGACGGCCGCCTTGTCGGCGTCGGCCAGTCCGCTGTCGCGGACCAGCCGGCCGATCTCCTCCTCGCCCAGGGGGAAGGGGTGGTCGGAGCCGAGCAGCACCCGCTCGGCTCCCATGACCTCGACCAGCAGCCGCAGGGCGCCCGGGTCGAAGACGGCGGAGTCGACGGAGAAGCGGTCCGTGTAGGCGGACGGCGGCTGCGGGCTGTCGGCGCGCACCAGGTCCCTGCGGTGCCAGGCGTTGTCGGCGCGGCCGAGCAGGTACGGGAAGCTGCCGCCGCCGTGCGCGAACAGCAGCCGCAGCGAAGCGGGCAGCTTCTCGAAGGCGCCGGAGAGGATCAGCGACAGGATCGTCAGGTGGGTCTCGGCGGCCATGCCGGCCAGCCAGCCGAGCATGTAACGGGAGAAGCGGGGCCCGGCGGGCAGGTCCCAGGGGTGCACCAGGACGGCGGCGTCCTCCGCGGCGCAGTGCGTCAGGAACTCCAGCAGCGCGCCGTGGTCGAGGTCGCGGTCGCCGAGGTGGTTGCCGATGTGGACGCCCCGGAAGCCCTGGCGCATCGCCTCGGTGACGGCCTCGCAGGCCGCCCCGGTGTCCTGGAGCGGTACCTGGCACAGGGCCGCGAGCCGGTGCGGGGCGTGCGAACTGTATTCGAGGATGCGGGAGTTGACGGTTCGGCACCAGTCGGCGGCCCGGTCGGCCGGCAGGTCGTAGCCGAACATCAGCGGGGTGCTGGAGAGGACCTGCACGTCCACGCCCAGCCGGTCGAGGTCGGCGACCCGCTCGGCCGGGTCCCACAGGGTGCGCCGCACCGGCCGGTACTCGCGGTCGCCGGCCATCATCATGCCGGCGTCGGGGCCGTCGGTGGTGCGCAGCCAGGGGGCCTCGTCGGAGCCGGTGAGGCGGCGGGCCTCGGCGCGGCCGATCTCCGGGAAGACGTGTGCGTGGATGTCGACGACGGTCATGCGCCGGCCCCGTCCCGGCGGGTCCGGGGGCGCAGCGCCTCGGGCCACTCCTTGCCGGGGTGCACGGCCCGGCAGTTCGCGCACGTGCGGGCGGCCTCGTCGGCGTAGAAGGCGGCGAAGACCGGCGGCAGGTCCTCGACGATCGAGGTCAGCTGCACCTCGCTGCGGTGCACCAGGTGGTGGCACTCCATGCAGTACCACTCGAAGGCGTCCAGGCTGCCCTGGGGCCGGGCGAACTCGACGACCAGGCCGATGCTGCCCTCCTCGGGGCGCTGCGGGGAGTGCCGCACGTGCGGCGGCAGCAGGAAGACCTCGCCCTGGCGGATGGGGATGTCCCGCGGCGGCTTGCCCTCCTCGTCCATGACGCGCAGGACCATGTCGCCCTCCAGCTGGTAGAAGAACTCCTCGATCGGGTCGTCGTGGAAGTCGGTGCGCCGGTTGGGGCCGCCGACGACGGTGACCATCAGATCGGCGTCCTGCCAGATCTGGACGTTGCCGACCGGCGGCTTGAGCAGGTGGCGGTGCTCCTCGATCCAGGCGTGCAGGTTGAAGGGGGTCATGGTCACGGGTGCTGCTCCTGGTTCGTGGTGCCGGCCGGCAGGTGGGCGACGGCGCTGATCTCGATCAGCAGGTGGGGGTGCGGCAGTTGGTGGACGGCCACGGTGGTGCGGGTCGGCCCGTTCTCGTCGAAGAACTCCGCGTAGGTCTCGTTGTAGCCGCCGAAGTCGTTCATGTTCACCAGGTACGCGGTGACGGAGACCAGGTCGGCGAGGCTGCCGCCGGCCGCGCCGAGCAGGGCGCCGATGTTCTCGATGACGGCGCGGGTCTGGGCGCGGATGTCGAGGTCGGTGACGCCCATCGGGTCGGCGGCGGCGCCGGCGAAGCTGCCGTCGGGCCGCCGGGAGCTGGTGCCGGAGACGTAGACGAGGTCGCCGGCCCGGCGCAGGTGCGGGAACCGACCGCGGGGGGTGGCGGCGCCGGGCACGATCATGCGCGCTCCCCGGGGGCGTGGGGCCCGGTGCCGAACTGCACGCTGCCGAGGGTGGCGACGGTGGCCCGGACGTGGGTGCCGGGCGGCAGCGGCACGGCGGCGGTGGCGGCGCCGGCCAGGACCACGGTCCCGGCGGGCAGTTCCCCGGCGAGCCGGGCCGCGGCGGCCAGCGCCCGCAGCGGGTGGCCCAGGATCGCGGCGGTGGAGCCGGTCTGGGCGGGGCGCCCGTCGAGTTCCAGGAGCACGCCGAGGTTGGCGAGGTCGCCGGGGGTGCTCCAGGGGCCCAGGGCGTATCCGGCGGCGGAGGTGTTGTCGGCGATGACCTCGGGCAGCGAGAAGACGAAGCCGTCGTAGCGCGAGTCGATGACCTCCAGGGCCGGGGCCACCGCGGCGACCGCGGCCGCGGGGTCGCCGCCGGGGCGCAGCACGTCGCCGAGCAGGAAGGCGATCTCGGGCTCCACCCGCGGGTGGATCAGCCCGGTGAGGTCGTACCGGCCGCCGTCGGGGATCTCCATGCGGTCGGTGATCCGGCCGTGGATCAGGTCGGACACCCCCATCTGCCGCATCTTGGCCACGCTGGTGAAGCCGAGCTTGAAGCCGGTGATCCGCTCGCCCCGGGCGCTCATCCGGGCGAGCACCGCGTCCTGGACCCGGTAGGCCTCGTCCGTGGTGGTCAGTCCGGTGCTGCCGCCGGCGACCGTACGGGCCTGGCGGGCGGCGTCGTCGAGCCGCTGGGCGAGGGCGTCGAGGTGCGGTGCGCTCATCGGGCCCCTCCTTCCGGTGCCGTCGGTACGTCGGTCCCGAAGGCGGCGCGGACCGAGCCGAGCCCGTCGATGCGGGCTTCGAGGACGTCGCCGGGGGCGACCGCCGCCATGGGGCCGAGGGCGCCGGTCAGCACGGTGTCCCCGGCCCGCAGCGGCCGTCCCAGGCGTACCAGCGTGTCGGCGAGCCAGAGCGCGGCGTGCAGCGGATGTCCGAGGCAGGCGGCGCCGACGCCGGTGGAGACGGGCTCGCCGCGGCGTTCCAGGACCATGCCGGCGGTGCGCAGGTCGAGGTCGCGCAGCAGGACCGGCCGGTTGCCCAGCACGTAGGCGCCGCTGGAGGCGTTGTCGGCGATGGTGTCGACGGCGGTGATGTCCCAGTCGCGGATGCGGCTGCCGACGATCTCGATGGCCGGCAGGACGAAGGCGGTGGCCCGGATGACGTCGGCGACGGTGTGCCGCTCGTGGTCCAGGTCGCGCTCGAGGACGAGGGCGACCTCGGCCTCGGCCTTGGGCTGGAGCACCGTACCCCAAGGCAGGTCGGCGCCGTCGGGTACCGCGGTGTCGTCGAGCAGGGCCCCGAAGTCGGGAGTGTCCACCCCGAGTTGGGCCTGTACGACGGCCGAGGTCAGGCCGATCTTCCAGCCGGTGAGGCGACGCCCTTCGGCGAGCCGGCGGTCGGTGAGCCGGGCCTGGACGGCGTAGGCGGCGTCCAGGTCGCCGGCCGGCAGGAGGTCCCGGACGGGGTCGCAGGGGACGCCGTCGCGGTGCGCCGCTTCGAGGCGGTCGGCGGCCAGCGCGACGGGGCCGGCGTCGGAAAGGGTGGTCACAGCTTCACGCACACGTTCATGGGTTCGGAGAAGAAGTCGAGGGAGTGGTCGCCGCCCTCGCGGCCGATGCCGGAGGCCTTCACACCGCCGAAGGGGGTGCGCAGGTCCCGCAGGTTCCAGGTGTTGACCCAGGCGATGCCGACGTCGAGGGCCGGGGCGACGCGGTGGGCGCGGGCCAGGTCGCCGGTCCACACGGTGGCGGCGAGTCCGTACGGTCCCGCGTTGGCGAGGGTGAGGGCTTCCGCCTCGGTGTCGAAGGGCGCCAGGTGCACGACCGGGCCGAAGATCTCCTCCCGTACCGCCGGGTGGTCCTCGGGCAGCCCGGCCAGCACGGTGGGCTCGACCCAGAAGCCGCCGTCCCGGTCGTCGCCGAAGTGCGGGGCGCCACCGCCGGCCAGCACCTCGCCGTCGGCGGCGGCCCGGGCGAGGTGCCCCAGGACCTTGTCGCGGTGGGCGGCGGAGATCATCGGCCCGTAGCCCTCGAGCTTGCGGGCCCCCTCGGCCAGCCGGGCCGCGAACTCGTCGAAGACCGGGCGCTCGACGTACAGCCGCTCGGTGCACAGACACACCTGGCCGCTGTGGGTGAAGGCCGAGCGGAGGGTGCCCGCCACGGCCTGCTCCAGGTCCGCGTCGGCGAAGACCAACCCGGCGTTCTTGCCGCCCAGTTCGAAGGAGACAGGCGCCAGCCGGGCGGCGGCGGCCCGCATGATGGTGGTGCCGGTGGCGGACTCCCCGGTGAAGGCCACGGCGTCCACACCGGGGTGCTCGGTGAGCCACTGGCCGGCGGCGTCCGCGCCCTTGCCGTGGACGAGGTTGAGCACGCCGGGCGGCAGCCCGGCCGCGGCGGCCACCTCGGCCAGCAGGCAGGCCGTCCGGGGCGTCAGCTCCGAGGGCTTGGCCACCACCGTGTTGCCCATGGCGAGCGCGGGGGCCACCTTCCAGGTGAGCAGCAGCAGGGGCAGGTTCCAGGGCGAGATCACGGCCACCACGCCGAGCGGCTTGCGCACGGTGTAGTTGAGCGCGCCGCGCCCGTCGGGGGTCTCGGTGTGCCAGGACTGCTCGCTGCGGCCGGCCGGACGGTCGGCGTAGGCGCGGAAGTTGGCGGCGGCCCGCGGGATGTCGACGCCGGCGGCCAACTCGTGCGGCTTGCCCGTGTCGGCGCACTCGGCGGCGACGAACTCCTCGAAGCGCTCCTCGATGCCGTCGGCGATGCGGTGCAGGACCCGTGCCCGGTCCGCCGGAGCCCACGAGCCCCAGGGGCCGGCCAGCGCCTCGCGGGCGGCCCGTACCGCGCGGTCGACCAGCTCCGCGGAGGCGGCCGGCACCTCACCGGTAGGGCGCCCGCGGACCGGGTCGACGAGCGGGAACGGATCGCCGGACGCGTCGAAGACCCCGCCCACGTAATGCCGCACGAGCACGGATGAGCTCACCTGCGGACCTCCCTTGCCAGGCCGGGGAGATCGGTTGCGGCCCCCGGCGCGTGCCGACATCATGCGCCGACTCGGGTATGCCGAACCAATGCTGAAATCCGTGGTTCCCATACCGGTCCGGGTATGGCAGGGTCGGGCACCACGCCCTGGAAGGAGCCGACCCCGATGGACCTGCTGGACGGCCGGCTGAAGTTCCGGCACCTGACGCTCTTGGTCGCGATCGTGCAGCACGGCGGCGTGGCGCGGGCGGCGCAGTCGCTGCACCTCACCCAGCCGGCCGCCACCCGCACCCTGCGGGAGCTGGAGACCGTCGCCGGACTGCCGTTGTTCGTGCGCGAGGCCCGGGGCATGCGGCCGACCTCCTACGGCGAGGCGCTGGCCGGGCACGCGCGGGCGGTGCTGACGGAGGTCCGCCGGGCCGAGGAGCACCTGGAGGGCCTGCGCCAGGGCCACCAGGGCACGGTGACGGTGGGGACGTTACTGGCGGGGGCCAACGTCCTCCTCCCCCGCGCGGTGGCACGCCTCAAGCAGGAGCGTCCGCAGCTGACCGTGGTGGTCCGCGAGGGCACCCTCGACGTACTGCACCCGGCTCTGCTGGCCGGGGAGTTGGACGTCATCGTGGGCCGGGTGGGCGCGGCCTCGGAGGAGGGCGACGGGCTGCACCAGCGGCTGCTGTACCGGGAGCGGATCATGCTCGCGGTCCGGGCGGGCCACCCCCTGCTGGCCGCGCCGCCGACCCCGGGGGCAGGTGCGGTCACGCTGCCGGACGCGCTCGGGTACCCCTGGATCCTGCCGGTGGAACAGACCGCCCTGCGGCAGGAGTTGGGGCAGCTCTTCGCGGAGCGCGGCCTGGCGCTGCCCTCGGACCGGGTGGAGTGCACGTCCATCCTGACGATGCGGGCCCTGCTGCTCCAGACCGACATGGTCGCCCTGCTGCCGGAGCTGGTCCTGCGCGACGACGAACGCCTGGCGGCGCTTCCGGTGGAACTCCCCTCGGTGGGGCGGACGGTGGGCACGACGGAGGCGGCCAACCGGACCCGCACCCCCGCCCTGACGGCCCTCCTGCACCACCTCGACGAGGAGGCGGCACAACTGCGGCAGACCCTGACGGGCGGGGGCTGAGGCTTGGGGCGCTCGCCGTGCTACGGGGCCATGCCCGGGTAGCTCGGTACGGCGGCGGGGGTGCTGGGGGTGGGGCGGGGACCGTGGAGCGAGCGGCGCGCGGCCTCGGCGATGTCGGTCAGCGGCAGGGCGCAGGCACATTCCGCGTCGACCGGGGCCCGGGTGCCCAGCGGCTCGCGGAGCACGACCCGGACTGCCTTGACCCGGTGGATTTCGCCGCACGTCTTCTGGTCGGTGGGGACTCTCCTGATGACCCCGGCCAGGACCACGCTCTTCGGGGCTTCCCGGACCCGGACGGACACGTCCTCGCCGCAGTTCGTCTGGGCGAGCACGGTGAGGTTGCGGGCATCCCCCGGGACCGACCACTGGCCGATCAGGCGGCCCATTCTGCGCGGGGCGGCCGGCAGTTGCCCACTCGGCACCGACGGCATGCCACCGAACTCCGGTACCAGCCTGATCAGCGGGGTGTCGTAGCCCCGCAGGGTGAAGGACCAGGCGGGTGCGAGGCCCCAGCCCATGCTCGACTCGACGCTCAGCACGGTCGGCGCGAGGGCCGTGACCACGAGCGGCGCGGTACCGTCCTCATCACCTGCCCGGTCCAGGGCGGCGAAGGCCTCAAAGGGCCCCTGCGTCTGGGACATGTCCATGATCCTGCCGTCGAGCCCGCGCACTTCCCGTACCGGGAGTGCGTCCGGGAACTTGGCGCGCCACAGGTACCGGCCCTCCGCGTACGCCAGCCGGTCGGCGGCCGTCCGGAACCCGCCGCGCGGCAGTTGCTCCGCGGTGCCGACGGGGTAGAAGTGCTCGCTCCAGTCGCGGGCGGCTGACCTGCCCTGCCAGGCGGACTCGACCGCGGCCATCCGGGCCGCGACCTTCTTCGACGAGGGCAGCGGTTCCTCCAGCGGCGTACAGCCCGCTACCGAGCCCGCCACCAGACACACCAGCAATGCGCTCCCGAACACGGTTCTTCGCATGACGCCTCCCCCTGTCCCACGACTGCCCCACGGCTGTCCCCCTGGGACGCCATGACGGGAGTCCCGGTTCCCGGACGGGGCCAACGCCCCGACAGGTGGCGGCGGATCACCAGCGGCCGGTCGTCCGCGACCAGGCCACGCAGGTGCGGCCGGTCCGGGCGGTCGCCGTCACGTGCACCGGGCGGGCGCAGCAGGTCCGCCGTGTTCTCGTGCTCCAGCACCGCGGGGAGTGTCCGGCCGACCGGTGCACGGTCTTCGGGGAAGCCGGTGACCACTCCCCCGGCCGGACCGGCCGCGGGCGGACGAGGGATTCATGGCGGGCCGGCCGCGGTCGGTGGTCGAGGGAGGTGGTCGCCTCCCTCCCGCCGGCCGCCGCGTCCGCGGTCGCCGGGGCCGGCAGGGCGGCGGTCAGGAAGAGCAGTCCGAGGGCCGGCAGGGCCAGACTCCGCAGGAGGTGGTGGCGCAAGAGGGCGCCGGCGAAGGTCAGATGCCCCGCCGTCCCGGCGCGCGGGCCGCTTGCGAGCATGGTGTTCCCCAGGTGAAGACGGTGGTCGAGCCGGTGCGTGGTGCGTGGGTACCGGCTGCCGGGCGGGGGCGGAGCGTCACGCGGACCCAAGCCGTGCGACCCGGTTCCCGCCCGGTCGTCCTCCAGCCAACCGCGCGGGACCGCACCGGACCAGGCAATTCCACCGGCAGAAGTGCCGGCCCGCCCTACTTTTGCCGGGCCGGGCGGGCCTCCCGGGCCCACCGCCACCCCACCGGGCGGCCGGATGCGATCATGCGGACATGGCCGATCCCGATACCTCGCGCGAGCGCGGCCTGCGGCGAAGTGCGTACGCCGGCCCGGCGGTTCCTGGTCACGGCCGTGGGTGACCGGCGCCTCCCGCTGCCCCGTCCGGTACCCGCGCGACCACCGGAGCACTGAGCGCGTCCGGGTCGGCCGGGAGCCGGTCGGTGCGCTCGCGGGGGCGGTAGCGGGAGAGCGCCACCCCGGCCAGGCAGAGCAGGCCACCGAACAGGGTGAGCCAGGCCGGGACTTCGGCCAGCAGGACCCAGCTCAGCAGGACGACGACGGCCGGCACCGCATAGGTCGTCGAGCCGAGCTTCGCGGCCGGCATCCGGGCCAGGGCGTAGGTCCAGGTGGTGAAGGCGAGGGCGGTGGGGACGACGCCCAGGTAGACCATGTTCAGGGTGGCGGAGAGCGGGGCCTTCGGGACCTCCGCCGCCAGCCGACCGGCGAAGGGCAGGCAGGCCAGGGCACCGACCAGGCAGCTGTACGCGGTGACCTGGAGCGGGGAGCCGAAGGAGAGCGCGGGCTTCTGCGCGACCACGCCGGTCGCGTACGCCACCGCCGCGAGCAGGCAGAGCACCACGCCGAGCACCGGGGTCGAGCCGTGGCCGGCGGACATCGACAGGCCGACGACCACCGCCCCGGCGAAGGAGACCACCATGCCGGCCAGCAGCCGGGGCGGCAGGGCCTCGCCGAGCAACCGGGCGGCGAGCAGCGCCATCAGGATCGGCCCGGTGTTCACGAGCAGGGCGGCGGTGCCCGCGTCCACCAGGCGTTCGCCCCAGTTCAGGGCGACGGTGTAGCCGGCGAACCAGACGAGCCCGGAGACCACGATTCCCCGCCGGGCGCCGGGTGGCGGCGGGCCCTCGCGACGGAGGAACAGCAGCGCCACGAGCACCAGGGAGGCCGCGAGCAGCCGGCCGAGGGCCAGCGCGCCGGGCGAGTAGGCGGCCCCGGCGCTGCGGATGGCGACGAAGGCGGACGCCCAGGCGAACACCGTGAAGCAGACGGCGCCGATCGTGAGGAGGCCGGGCGGAAGGGCACGCAGACGGGTCTTCATACCGGGAACCCTACCCGCCGACATTTCGGCCGTCACCAAAATATTGGGAAACAAACTTCCCGGGCCGACCGGCCGGCAGGATGTCCGCCGGGCCCGGCGCCCGTCAGCTCCAGTCCCCCGCCGTCAGCCCCAGCAGCGCCCCGAAGGCCTCCTCCCCCGCCTCCGTCACCAGCAGGCCCCGGCCGCCGTCCGCGGGGCGCACCACCCAGGCCCGGTCGAAGGCCCGCGCGCACAGCCTGGCTCCGACCAGTCCGCCGAGGTGGCGACGGCGCTCGGTCCAGTCCAGGCAGGAGCTCGCCAGGGGCCGGCGGCCGGCCCCGGCCAGGTCGATCCCGGCGCCGCCGCACCAGTCGGCGCCCGCCTCGGTCAGCGCGAACACCCCCTCGGTGCGCAACAACCCGCGGGTCTCCATCGCGTCCGTCACGGCCATCCCCAGCCGGCCGGCGAAGTGGTCGTAGCAGGTCCGGGCCCGGGCCAGCGGGTCGGGCGCGGCCACCACCGGCACGGCGTGCGCCGCGTCCCGGCCCGGGACCGCGTGCGAGGCCAGCTCGTCGACCAAGCGGGCGGTGGCGGTGTCGGCGATGCGCACGTAACTGTGCCGCCCCTGCCGCTCCGTCACGCAGATCCCCGCCTCCAGCAGCCGGGCCAGGTGCCCGCTGACGGTGGAGGGCGCGACCCCGGTGGCCCGGGCCAGCTCGCCCGCCGTCCAGGCGCGCCCCTCCAGCAGGGTCATGCAGATGGCGGCCCGGGTCTCGTCGGCGAGCGCGGCGGCGAGCGCGGCAAGTCGCGCGGCGGGCGCGGGAGCGTCCCCGGGCTCGGGAACAGGTACACGGTCCATGAGACAAGGATGCCCGAATCTTTCGGCATCCGACGAATGATGGAGCGCCGGATTTCCCGGCGGTCAGACCTTGGCCGGATCACTGCCCGGGTGCTTAACGAGGCGGTCGCCGACCGCGAGGGACTTCCAGAGGCGGCGGTGGATCCGGAGCTTGAGCGAGGCGCCGTCCGAGAGGCGGACCTCGACGAAGTGGTACATGTTCGAGCCGTCGAGCATGCCGCGGGAGAGGTCCGTGACGGTGCCCTCCCAGGAGTCACCGTGCGCCGTACCGTGTGAGTTCGTCATGCCACGAGCGTACGGAGGGCCCCGGACCGTCCGGTAGGGCCGCCGATCCCGTCGACACCGGTACATATGTCACCGCCGGCCGGCCCCCACGGCGACGGCCGGCCCCCGACGACAGCGGCCGGCCCCGGTGGTCGGCCGGGGCCGGCCGCGTGCGTCACCTGCGGTCAGCCGCGGACCCAGAGGACGATGATGTCCGGGCGGTCCGTGCTGAAGGGCTCGCAGAAGAAGTTCGGGCCCCAGATCCGGTACCCGGCCTTGCCGGTGGCCTGGCAGTCGGCGTACGAGGTGTGGCTGCTGCGGGCGTAGTAGCCGGGGCCCGGGTTGGCCTCGGCCGTACCGACGACGCCCAGGGCGAGGGCTCCGGCGGTGGCGGCGGTGGCGAAGACGGCTGCTGCGCGGCGGTACATGGCATGTCCTCCTGAAAAATGCCGGATGCCCCGGCAAGGTCCCTGACGATGCGATGTGGTGCGGAATCTCACGGCTGCGCAGCCGATCACGAACGTACCGTTACGGAACCAGCCCGCACAATAGGTCTAGGCCAATACTTCAGAGACCCTGCTTCCCTGACGGGCGGTCAACTCCCTTGCGCCTAAGCCTGGTCGGGACCGTCCGCGCGGTCCCCCAGGGTGATCAGGACCCGGCGAAGTAGGACGGTGAGCTGGTCGCGCTCTTCGGGCGTGAGGCCGTCCAGCTGGCGCTCCTCGCCGGCCAGGTGGTGCTCGACGAGCCGGTGGGTCAGCTCCAGTCCGGTGGCGGTCAGGGAGATGAGGACCCGGCGGCGGTGCCCCGGGTCCACGGCGCGGTCGACCAGGCCCTTGGCCACCAGGTGGTCGATGCGGTTGGTGAGCGCCGCGGAGCTGACCATCGCGGCCGCGCTGAGCTCGCCGGCGGTGAGGACGTGCGGCGCACCGGAGCGCAGCAGGGTGGCCAGGACGTCGAACTCCCAGGGCTCGACGCCCTGGGCCGTCAGGTTCTCCTTGATGCCGCGCTCCAGCAGCCGGGAGGCGCGGGACAGCCGGCCGATCACGGCCATGGGCGAGGTGTCCAGGTCGGGGCGGACCGCGGCCCACTGGGAGGTGATGCGGTCGACACCGTCGTGCTGCGGCTGCTGTTCGATCATGCCCCCGACCCTAACATCTCGACATGGAAATGTTTGACACCGGCGATCACCGATGCCTATAGTTTCGACATCGAAATATTCGTCGTAGGGGGATTGTCATGAAGGTTCTGCTCACCGGCGCCACCGGCTACATCGGGTCCGCCGTCACCGACCACCTCGTCGCCGCCGGCCACCAGGTGGTCGCCCTCACCCGCAACGCCGCGCCCCGGCCGGGCCGGGGCTGGCACGCCCAACTGGCCGGGGACACCGCCGACCCGGCCTCGCTGGCCGGGGTGGTGACCCCGGACATCGAGGCCGTGCTCCACCTCGCGCCCCCGAGCGGGGACGTCGACACGGACACGGCCGTCGTCGAGGCGCTGGCCGGTCCGCTGCGCGGCACCGGCCGCCCCTTCGTCTACACCAGCGGTGTGTGGGTGCTCGGCGCCACCGGCGAGGCCAAGGGCGTCACCGAGGACGCGCCGACCCATCCGGTCGACCTCGTCGGCTACCGCCCGACGATCGAGCAGCGGGTGCTGGCCGAGGCGTCCCACGGGGTACGGGCCGTGGTCGTCCGGCCCGGGATCGTCCACGGCCGCGGCGGCGGCATCCCCGCGCTGCTGGTCGACCGGGCCCGCAAGCAGGGCGTACCCGAGTACTACGGCAAGGAGGACGTGCGCTGGGCGATGGTCCATGTGGACGACCTGGCCGAGCTGTTCGTGGCCGCGGCGGAGCGGGCCCCGGCCGGCACCCTGTGGCACGGCGTCGCCGAGTCGGCCGTCCCGGTCCGCGACCTCGCCCGGGCCGCCGGCCGCGCGGCCGGGATCCTGGCCGCCCCGCAGGTGGTCACCGTCGCGAAGGCCGCCGAGACCTTCGGTGACCTGTTCGCCGACGCGCTCGCCCTCGACCAGAGCGTCAGCGGCGCGGCGGCCCGTGCCGAGCTGGGCTGGCGGCCGACGGGGCCGGGCGCGGTGGCGGACCTGGTGTCGGGCTCGTACCGGCCCGTCGAGGTGTTCGGCGCCCCGGAGGGCGCGGAGACCGATGCCGAGGTCGCCGCGATCCGCCGGCTGGTCGCCGAGGTCGAACACGCCCAGCAGCACGAGCTGGTCGACCGGTTCCTGAGCCTCTTCCGCCGGCAGGACCCGGTGTGGACCACCGGTCACGGCAAGCGGCTGTCGGGCTTCGCGGAGATCGCGGCCTTCACCCAGAAGGTGCTGCCGGGCGCGACGGCGTACGCCACCGCCGTCTACGACGTGGAGCGGGTGCTCTTCCTGCAGCCCGGGGTCGCCGCGGTCAACGTCCGCCAGCAGCCGGTGGCTTCGGACGGGTCCCGGATCACCGACCGCCCCGAGGGCCGCCCCTTCTACGTCCTGGTCAAGGAGGACGGCGCCTGGCGCATCGGAGCCGCCCAGAACACCCTCGCGGTCGAGTGATCCGCGCCGCCCCGCGCCGCCCGGTCCTCCCGGGCGGTGCGCCCGGGCGGTGCGCCGGCCGGTCAGGTGCCGGTCGGAGGCCGCTCGCACCCGTCGGCCGCCTCGCCGGCCGGCGGGCGGGACGGGTTCCACAGCTGGTCGGCCTCGCCCCGGGCGAGGTGGTCCTCGTAGATCCGCACCTTGTGGCGCATCACGTCCAGCGTCTCGCGCAGTTCGGCGATCCGGGCTTCCACCTGCCGCTCGTGCCGGCGCAGCAACTCGAGCCGCAGGTGTTCGTTGCCCGGGCCCTGCCGGGCCAGCTCGACGTACTCGCGGATGGCCGTCAGGGACATGCCGGAGGAGCGCAGCTTCGTGCACACGGCCAGCCACTCCAGGTCCTCCTCGTGGTAGACCCGGCGTCCGTTGGAGAGCCGGCGGACCGGGTTGGCGAACAGCCCCTCCCGCTCGTAGAAGCGCAGGGCGTGCACGCTCAGCCCGCTGCGTTCCGCCACCTCACCGATGCTCAGGTCCACGACCGCCCCCGCCATGTGCTTGATCTAGACCCGACTCTAGCTTCTAGCGTCGTCCCGTCGGCCAGGGAGCCGGGGCCCCGCCGGGCGCCCGGCCAGGGGAACAGGGGAGAACATGAGCGTGTGGTTCGTCACCGGGGCGTCGAGCGGACTCGGCGCGGAGATCACCCGCGAGGCACTGCGACGCGGTCACCGCGTCATCGCCACCGCCCGCGATGCCCTCAGCAGTGCTCGGGGCCTACCCGGCGCCGCCGCAGGGGCTGTTGGCGGTGGACGCGGACGTCACCGAGCCGGGGCAACTGGCGGCCGCGGTCGAGGCCGGGCTGGCGGAGTTCGGACGGATCGACGTCGTGGTGAACAACGCGGGTCACGGCCTGGTGGGGGCGGTGGAGGAGACCTCCGACGAGGCCGTCCGCGCCCTCTTCGACGTCAACGTGTTCGGCGTGCTCAACACCTTGCGGGCCACGCTGCCGACGCTGCGCGCCCAGCGCTCCGGACACGTCGTCAACATCGGCTCGGTGGGCGGCTTCGCCACCGCTCCGGGAGTGGGCCTGTACGGCGCCTCGAAGTTCGCCCTCGAAGGGATCAGCGAGGCGCTGCACGCCGAACTGGCACCGCTCGGAGTGCACGTCACCGTCGTCGAACCGGGCGGCTTCCGCACCGACTTCCTCAGCGGGGCGAGCCTGCGGGTGGAACCGGCCGCCATCGCGGACTACGCCGCGGGCGCGGGACCGGTCCGCGAGGCGCTGGCCCGGAGCGACGGCCACCAGCCGGGCGACCCGGCGAAGGCGGCGAAGGCCGTGGTGGACCTGGTGGGCCTCGACCGGCCGCCCCTGCGCCTGCAGTTGGGCGCGGACGCGGTCGAGCGGATCGAGGCGAAACTGGCGACGGTACGCCGCGAACTCGACACCTGGCGGCCCGTTGCCCTGGCCACCGATGTCTAGGCCAGCGGCCGGTGCCCGCCCCCGGGTGCGCCGCCGGGCGGCACTGAGCGGGTCGAGGCGCCCGACGTCACCGTCCTGAGCTGGGACTTTCCACTTGCAGCAATGATGGGGTGCCAATCTTTGCATTGCCGCCGGGCCGTCTCGGCACGGAGGGTGGAGGAGCCCGCGGATCCCGCGGGGACGTCCCGTCCCGCCCTCCCCGAGGAGCAGTCATGCCCCAGTCCTCCCGTACCGGCCGGTCCCCTCGTACCGGCCGGGAAGGCGACGTGCTCGCCGTCGTCAGTCAGAGCGGCCCCACGGTGTCCTTCTTCGACGCCGCCTCCGACCGGTTCCTCGGCGAGGTCCATGTCGGCTCCGAGCCGCACGAGTTGTGCTTCGACCCGGCGCAGCGCCTGCTGTGGTGCACGCTGACGTACCACTCGGGCTACTACCACGCGAACGGCGGCCGGCGGACCGAGCTGGCCGTGATCGACCCGGACACCCGGCGCATCGTCGAGTTCGTCGACCTCGCGCCCGAGCACGGGCCGCACGGGCTGGCCCTGGACCCGGCGCGCGGTCTGCTGTACGTCAGCGTGGAGAGCGGCCCGGACCGGCCCGGCGGGGTCGTGGTGGTCGACACCGGCACCCGCCGGCCGCTCGGCCGGATCGACACGGACGCGCCGGGGCCGCACTGGTTCGCCGTCGACCCGGCCGGCCGGACCGGGTACGCCACCAACAAGGAGGCGCCGTTCGTCTCGGTCGTCGACCTCGAACGCGGCGTCCTGACCGCGAAGATCGAGGTGCCGGGCAGCGAGGGGCTGGCCGTCTCCGCCGACGGCGCGCAGGTCTTCGTCGCCGCGCCCTACGCCGACTTCTCCGGCGCCGCGGCGGACCGGCCGGCCACCGGCATCCGGGTCATCGAGGCCCGGACGGCGTCCGTGGTCGACCTCCTGCCCACCGGGGACGTCGTCCTGCCGGTGCACCTGACCTCGACGGGGAAGCTGCTCGCCGGCGAGGTGCGCACCGCCGCGGACCCCGGGACGCGGCTCGGGCGGCAGGCCCCCGGCCGGCTGGCCGTGTTCGACGCGGAGACCCGCAAGCGGCTGGGCGAGGTCGAGGTCGGGCTGTTCCCGCTGACCATCACCTCCTCCCCCGACGGCCGGCTCGGCTACGTCTCCTGCGTCGTCTCCTCCACCGTCGACGTCGTCGACCTGGAGACGCTGCGGCGGGTGGCCCGGCTGGACATCGCCAAGCGGGGCGAGCCGGGCGCGCACGGGCTGGCGTACCTGCCCCGCGCCGTCTGACCGGCCCCGCCCGACCGGTGGCCGTCCGGCCCCGCCCGGCGAGGCCCGTAGAGAGGGAACGGGAAAAGAAAGGGCCCCGACCAGCCCGGGGGGGAGGGCGGGTCGGGGCCGGGCCCCGACCGGCAGGGGGGGCGCCGGTCGGGGCGGTCACAGGTGTGTACGGGCGGGAAGGGCGGTCGCCTCGCGGCGAAAGGGCTCTGCGGGGCTTCAGCCGGACGATCGTCCCCGCAGGCGATGGTCGGGCCCGGGGACACAGTCCCTTCCCACACCGCACACGTATGGATGAACGGTCAACCATGCCGGGTTGTTCCCGGTGGCCGAAAAGAATCTTCCACCCCCCTTCCGCGCTGCTTGCCCGGCCAGGTACCTTGCATTGCATGGAACCAGGTGAGTCGACCAAGCAGGCGCGGGCCGCCGCGCAGCTGCGCAAGGGCGTGCTGGAGTACTGCATCCTCGCGCTGATGCGCGACCGGCCCCGCTACGGCGTGGAGCTGCTGCACGCCCTCGAGGAGTCCGGCACCCTGGCCACCGGCCAGGGCACGGTCTACCCCCTGCTCTCCCGGCTCCGCCGCGACGACCTCGTCACCACCACCTGGCAGGAGTCCGCCGCCGGGCCGCCCCGCCGCTACTACGCCCTGACCGACACCGGGCGGGCCGCGCTGGACGAGTTCGCGACCGTCTGGCCCGGCTTCCGCGACACCGTCGACACCTTCCTCGCCACCCCCGCGCACCACACCTCCGGAGACCCCGCATGAAGACCACCGCCGACCCGGTCGCCCAGTACCTCACCGCCGTCGAACGCGAGGCCTCCACGCTCCCCGCCGACCGCCGCCAGGAACTCCTCGCCGACCTCTCCGAACACATAGAGGTGACCCGGGCCGAGCGCCCCGCGGCCACGGTCGCCGAGATCCTGGCGGAGCTCGGGGATCCGCGCGCCATCGCGGCCACGGCGCTCGCCGAGGCCGGCGGCCCGGCGCCCGCCGGCCCGGCCGTCCCGGGCGCCGCCGCCGCGCCGGTCCGGCGCGGCAAGGTCCACCCGCTGGTCCCGCTGCTGATGCTCGGCCTGTCGCTGCCGTTCGTCATGGTCTTCTCCGACCAGCCCGGCCCGGTCTTCGGCGTCCTGTTCCGCCTGGCCGGCGCGGTCCTGCTGTGCACCTCCGTGCACTGGAGCGCGGTCCAGAAGACCACCGGCGTGCTGCTGACCACCGTGCTGCCGATCGTCGTGATGGCCACCGTGAACCTGTCCGGCGGCGGCCCGGCGGTCGGTACCGAGACCCTGGTCGCCAACCTCGCCCTCACCGCCGCGGTCGGCCTGGCCGCCGGCTGGCTCTGGCGCACCCGCCGCGCCTGACGACCCGGCGCCGCGGCCGACCCCGGCCCGCAGGCCCGCGGACGAGGTGGCTAACCTCCGGGCATGGGACTTCGGGTCGAGCAGGTGGCGGGTTACGCCGAGCGGGAGTTGGACGGGGACCTGGCGCGGTGGTTCGCCGGTGCGCCGCGGGCGGCGGTACCGGCGCGGGTCCGGCCGGTCGAGCCGTTCCTCGCCCGCCTGCCGCAGGCCGCCGCGACCGCGTTGGCCGCGCTCGACCTGAGGGTGCGTACGGGAGCGCTGCCCGCGGCGCTCGGCATCGAGGACTGGTCGTACGCCTTCGAGTTCGAGGCGAACGGCTGCCAGGTCCTCGACACCGACTACGCCACCGAACTCCCCGACGCCGACGTGTGGTCCGTGGGCGCCGACGGCAGCGGCAACTACTTCGTCGTGCTCACCGACGGCCGGGTCGCGGTGTGGTTCCACGAGGAGGAGGTCATCGAGGCCGGCACGCACTTCGACGACCTCGACGTCTTCCTCTGGACGATCGTGCGCTACCACGCCGTGAAGGCCGGGGTCCTGACGCTGGCCGAGATCGAGCAGGACCTCCGGGACCTGGCCCAACCCGGCGTCCTGGCCCCGGACATCGGCCTGCTGGCCTCCCTGGCCTGACGGCGGCCCGGCCGCTCCGCTCGCCCCGTTCGCCCCGTTCGCCCCGGGCCGGCCGGTCAGCGCGGGAAGCGCACCTCCGGGAAGGCCCGGCTCGGGCCGTCGAGCAGCGGCGCGCGACGGTGGCGCAGGTGCCGGTCGAAGAAGGCGAGCGGGTAAGCCTGTTGGATCCGGACGGCCCGCGCCGGGTCCAGGGTGCCGACCATCTCCTGGATCTGCTCCTCGCTCATCCCGAGCAGCCGGCCGGCCTGCGGGATCAGCGTCGCGTTGTCGCCGTAGGAGGGGTGCACGGCCCCGTCGGCCCGGACGTCCAGCCGCCAGCCGCGCAGGTGATCCCAGAACTCGGCCACGGCCGGCGCCCCTTCGCGCGGGAAGGAGGCGGTCATCAGCATGAACGGCCGGTCCACGTCGGTGGTGATCAGCGGCTCCATCGGTGCGTCCAGGCTCAGCCCGGCGCGGATGCGCCGGTCGGCCAGGAGGGCGAGCGCCGTGGCGGTACCGCCCTTCGACCAGCCGAACGCCCCGATCCGCCGGGGGTCCGGGGCGCCGCGCAGGCCCCGGGGCAGGGGCGCGCCGTCCGCGTCCGGGTTGTGCCCGGCCGCCAGCCGCTCCACGCAGTCCAGCAGGAAGCGCAGGTCGGTGGCGAAGTCCCGCGGGTACATCGGCACGTCGTCGGGGGTGATCACCCGGCCGTCGGGGAACTCGGCGAAGGTGTCGTGGGTGTGGCCGACGGTGACCACCAGGTAGCCGTGGCTGGCGAGTTCCTGGACCGTGATGGTGTGGTCGCCCCGGTGGCTGCCCGCGCCGTGGGCGTACACGACCACGGGCAGCCGATCGCCGTCCGTACGGAGCACGGGAGCGCCGGTGCGGGCGGCGGTGAGCGGGCCCAGGGCGGGGTCGAGGGGGAAGCCGACCTCCGCGAGGAAGGCGCGCAGCACGCCCTCGGACATCCAGGGGGCACGCGGATACCGGTGGGCGTCCCACCCGCCGCCGGCCGGCACCCGGGCCGGGTACCAGAGGCCGGCCATCAACTCGCGGCAGCGGCCCGACCCGGCCGCCGGGTCCGGGCGGGCCGGATCGACGAGGCGCAGTGACACCGTCCCGACGGGGTACGGACCGGTGGGCGCGGGCAGGGTGAGCGGGACCGGGCCGGGCCCGGCGGGTGCCGTGCTCCCGCGGTGGGCGGGCGGGGCATCGGCTCGGCCCACGGGGGCGCCCGAGGCCGCGGCGGGAACGGCCGTGCCGGTCGCCGCGGCGGTTCCCGCGGCCAGGGCGGTCGCCAGCACGCGGCGGCGCGTCAGGGACGTTCGGGGGGCGGCGGGCGTGCTGGTCACATCTCCTCCTGGGGCGGTGCGGACGGGGTCTGCTCGATCTGCTGGATGAGGCGCTTGAGCTGGGTGACCTCGTCCCGGAGGGCGCGGTCACCGGCCGGGGTGAGGGAGAGCCAGGTGCGGGCCCGCCTGCCCTCGTAGCCCTTCTCGACCTCGACGAGTCCGGCCTTCTCCAGGACGGACAGGTGTTGGCTGAGGTTGCCGGCGGTGAGGTCCAGCGCCGTGCGCAGGAACCCGAACTCGACGCGGCGCGCCTGGTGGGCGACGGTGAGGATGCCGAGGCGGACGCGCTGGTGGACGACGTCGTCCAGGCCGGTGACGGGGTGCGGACCGGGCTGGACGGCGGCGTCGGCGTCCTGGCCGGACACGGGGTGCGGATCGGGTCGGCCGAGACGGTCGGACCGGCTGCCGCTGCCGGCCGGGGCGGGGCGGTCGGTCATGAGGCGGTGCGCCGGGCGGACCGCTCGGCCAGGGCGAAGCCGAGCGCGCCGAGCAGGAGGAGCGCGCCGGGGACGGCGAAGTGGGGCATCGACGACCAGGGCGAGGTGGCGGGGATGCCCGCCCAGCCCGTACTCGGCGGGACCAGCTCGACGGCCAGGTACGCCGCGGTGAGCAGCAGCAGGGCGGCGCTGCGCTCCACCCGGGCCAGCACCAGCAGCGGCAGCCCGACGGCCGTGGCGTTCCCGGCCAGCCGCTGGACGAAGCGTGTGGTGCCGGAGTCCGCGTCGAGGCGGAGGCCCCACAGGTCGAGCGGGGCGCCGGGCTTCGGCATGCCGTGCCGCAGGCTCCAGTACGCGGTGGCACCGGCCAGGGTCACCAGGGCGATCCCGGTGACGACGTACGGGACCACGGGCGTGCCGACGCCCCGACGACGGGCGCGGCGGGCGTAGAAGAGGGCCGTCACCGTGTACGCCAGGCCCAGCCCGAGGGGCCAGTAGAGCGGCGAGCCCTGGCTGATCAGCGTGCAGCCCTCGGGGGCCGCGTCACCCGGCGGGCAGGGGACGGTCTCGGCCCTGAAGGTGAGGCGGCCGACCAGGATCCCACCCAGTGTCAGCAGGCCCATCAGCAGCAGCGGGACCCAGGTACCCCGCTGCGCGGCCCGGACCTTGCGGGTCAACTCACCGAGATCGGCTAGGACTTCGCGGGCCGAACCCGACGAAGGAAGTGCGGTGTCTGCCATGCCGAGAGCTTTGCATCACAAACCAGTTGGCACAAGGGAGTTGACCAGGATGGGCTCCAACTTCGACCGATCGCAGGCGCTTTCACTGGGTACGGGCGAGCATCGCGGTCAGCACCACGCACAGCAGGGCCACGTACCCCCGGGCGTGCGCGCGGTCCGCGATGCGCGGGGGGCGGCGGCGCAGCAGGACCACGACCGGGAGGGCGCCGAGCAGCAGCAGGGCGGCGGCGCCGAGGTCGACGGAGCCGACGGCGAGCACCGGGGCCCCGGAGCCCGGTCCGTGACTGCCGGCGAGGAAGACCGCTGCGGCCGGGGCGCTGATGCAGGCGGTCAGGGGATTGGCCAGGGCGGCGGCGGTGCCCATCGGGAGTCCCGAACGCCGCAGCAGCGGCACCGTCATGACGCTCCCGCCCACCCCCAGGAAGGCGGCGACCGCGCCGACGGGGGCGCCGAGCGCGGCGCGGATCGCGAACGGCCGCGCGGCGGCGGCGGATACGGGTTCGCGCACCGCCGGCGGGCGCAGGAAGCCCGGGCGGGCGAGTGCGTCGACCACGGTGAGCGCGAGGTAGACCACGAAGCCCCAGTGGACGAGCCCGGCCGGCGCCGCGCTCGCGGCCAGCGCCCCCGCCAGCCCCCCGGCGCCGAGCAGCACCAGCAGCGGGGCGCTGCCCCGGAGGCGGCGCAGCACCTGCCGGGGGGTCGCCGCGGTGGCCGTCACCGCGCCCACGACCATCACCACCGAGGAGGTCGCCACCGCGACGGTGGCCGCGGCCGGGCCCGCGGCGGCGTCGGCCCAGACGATGACGGGGACGGTCGCGAATCCCCCGCCGAAACCGAACAACACGGTGGTCAGGCCGGTCAGGGCCCCGACGACGACAAGAACGGCGGCTGCACTCATGCGTCCAGTCCAGTCGAATCGCGGCCGGCCGACGATCGAGTGCCGGACGGCTCCTTTCGAGTTCCGGCCATAGGATTCCGCGTCATGCGCAACGTGCCCCTGGCGCGCGTCGACCACCTGCCGGCCGAGGTGCTGCCGATCGCGACCGACTACCCGCCGGACACCCTCCTGTCCTGGCACGAGCACCGCCGGGCGCAGTTCCTGTACGCCGCGACCGGCACCATGCTCGTGGAGACCGACGACGGGGCCTGGACCGTCCCGGGCGAACGCGCGGTGCTCATCCCACCGCGGGTCCGCCACCAGGTGCGGATGCTGGACACCCAGACCTCGAGCCTCTACATCGAGCCGGCGGCCGTGCCGTGGTGGCCGGCCGCCTGCCGGGTCGTGGAGGTCCCGGCGCTGCTCCGCGAACTGCTGCTGGCCGCCGCCGACCTGGACGCGGACTACCCGGCGGACCCGCGGGGCAGCGCGGTGATCGCGTTGATCCTGCTGGAGGCGGCCGCGCTCGCCGAGGTCCCGCTGCACGTCGCCCTCCCCCACGAGCAGCCGTTCTCAGGGCTGTGCCGCGGCTACCTGGCCGACCCCGACCTCGCGGTGACCAACGCCGACTGGGCGCGGGCGGCGGCCATGAGCGAGCGGATGTTCACCCGCCGCTTCCGGCAGCTGACCGGTACCAGCCCGGCGTCCTGGCGCGCCCGGGCCCGGCTGCTCGCCGCCATCCCGCTCCTGCGCCACCGCACCGTCACCGAAGTCGCCACCCTCCTCGGCTACGCCTCCCCCGCCGCCTTCTCCTACGCCTTCACCCGCACCTTCGGCACACCCCCGTCCACCCTCAAGGACCGCTGACGCCCCGCCTGCCGCGGGACGTCCGGCCCGGGTCCCGATCCGGTGAAGGCCACCCGCGGCCGCCCCTGCTGGCAGAAGATGGTCCGGCACCACGTCGGCGACGGCGGTTCACAGGAGTGCCGCTCCGCGCGGCGGCGGGGAGGACGTGCTGTGGAACTCTGGGCCGGCATCATCGCCGTGATCGGCACCCTCCTCGGCGCGGTCTCCTCCCACGTCCTGCAGTCCCGGACGGCCGACCGGATGCGTTCCGCCGCCCTCGACGCCGAGGGCCGGCGCGAGCTGCGCCAGGCGACGGCCCGCCTGCTGGCCGCCGAGACAGTCTTCCGACGCCTGCAGTACGACCGGTGGGGGCTGCGCGAGGCCCCGCCCACCGAGCGGGAGGCCGGGACGGCCGTCGCGCTCCAGGCCCGGTCCGACGTGATCGCCGCCCTGGCCGAAGTCCGGCTGCTCACCGGCGACACGGAGATCCGCCGCCGGCTCGACGAACTGGCCGACGCCACCTTCACCCTGCACAAGGCGGCCGACGCCGACGACCTGGCCGCCCGGTCCCTGCGCACCCGCGATGCCGCGAGCGCCCTGGTCGAGGCCGTGGGGCGGCGGGTGCGGGCCTGAGCCGCCGGGGACAGCTGCCGGGAGGGCGCTCCGCCCCGGGCTCGCGGCCCGTCAGGCGACCGTCCCACCCGCGTTCCGGATCAGCTGCTGGAGCACCTTCACCGTGGTGACGTAGTCCGTGTCGTCGATGCCCTGGTGGAGGGCGGCGCGGATCGCGGGGGCGTTGCGGGCCAGGTCGATGCGGGCCTGCTCCCCTTCCGGGGTGAGCCACAGCCGGTCCTCGGCGTCCTGGGTCAGCCAGCCGCGTTCGAGAAGTCCCTCTGCTTCCGCCGCCAGGTCGTCCTCGCGACGGATGTAGGAGGTCATCGCCTCCCGCAGTTCGGGCAGGGTCATCCCCTCGCCGTCGGGCGAGATGTCGTTCACCGACAGGTTGCGCAGCAGCCAGAACTGGGGCTGCGTGTAGCCCTTCTCGGCCTGCCGGGCCCGCGTGTAGGCAATCAGCGCCTCGTAGGCGACGCCGGTCCAGTACGCGGCGGGCTGTCCGGCGAGTGCGGCGTCGGAGATCTGCTGTGTCGTCATGGGGTGTCCCCTCCCGATACTTCGGTGTGGAGCCCGCCACCGTGCGGGTCATGGGGAGACCGTAGGACCTCAAGTTCGATCGAGGTCAAGCGGATGATCTTCACTGCCGGGCGAGAACGCCCTGTGGGACCGCCAGGAACCCTGAGCCCCCGGGGGAGGGACATGGCAGACGTCGAGCTCAGAGCGCCTGGGGGAAGTCGAAGAGGCGGTGGGGGTCGTACTGGTGCTTGAGGGTGGCGAGGCGGGTGGCGGCGGGGCCGTAGTAGGCCGTGCGCCAGTTCTTCAGGGTGGCGTCCGTGTAGTTCTGGTAGGCGGCGCCGGAGGCGTAGCGGCGCATCGCGGTGTGGGCGCCGTCCAGCCAGGCGGTCTGGACGGCACCGGACTGGCCGGCCGGCCAGGAGCCGGTGTACTGGGCCAGGAAGCGGGAGTCGCGGTGGACGAAGGCGGTGGCCTGCCGGGGGACGCGGTTGACGGCGCCGCCGAGCGCGGTGAGCGCGACGGAGACGGCGCCCCCGCCGCCGGTGCGGCGGCCGTAGCGCTCGAGCTGGTCGAGCAGGGCCCGGATGCCGGCGGCGTTCAACGAGCGGTCGTAGAAGTCCGAGCGGGCCGCGTAGGTCTCGCGCTGGAGCTGGCCGGTGGGCCGCCGGCCCGGGGTCTTGCCGGGCAGGTGGCACTGGTCGGTGGACTTGGTCGCGCAGCCCGCGTACGACCGCATGGTGTCGAGGTAGCCGCGCCGGCGCAGGCTCACGTACGAGGCGGGGCCGGGGCCGCCGGCCCGGTCCGCGAGCCGGTCCACGGCGTTCTGCAGGGCGCCGTACGTGCCGAGCGAGAAGCAGGCGACCGAGATGGTGGGGGTGCGGCCCGGGGCGGCGGCCAGGTGCAGCGCGGACCAGATCTCGTCGGGCTGCGAGGGGCCCCATTCCTGCCAGGACCGCAGCAGGGCGGCCGCCTTGGACCAGGGCCAGGTCATGTAGGCGGTGACGCCGTCGGCGGCCTTGTGGGTACGGAAGCGCAGCTCGGTGACGACGCCGAAGTTGCCGTTGCCGGCGCCGCGCAGGGCCCAGAAGAGGTCGGCCCCGCGGTCCTTGGACACGTCGTGGGACTTCCCGTCGGCGGTGACGATCCGCGCCCCGGTGAGGCTGTCGCAGGTCAGGCCGTAGGCGCGGGAGACCACGCCGTGGCCGCCGCCGAGGGTCAGGCCCGAGATGCCGACCGTGGGGCAGGAGCCGCCCGGCACGGTGACGCCGTGCGCGCCGAGTTGGGTGTAGACGTCGATGAGCTTGGCCCCCGCGCCGATGACGGCGCCGCCGGCGTCGGTGCGGACGGACTTCAGCGCGGAGACGTCGACGATCAGGCGGCCGGTGCCGCCGGACCAGCCGGCGTACGAGTGGCCGCCGTTGCGGATGGCGACGGGGGTGCCGTGCCGGCGGGCGAAGGCCAGGCACTCGGCGATGTCCGAGGAGTTGGCTATGTAGGCCACGGCAGCCGGACGCTGTCCGTCGAAGCGGGTGTTGTACAGCTGGCGGGCGGTGGCGTAGTCGGCGTCGCCGGGCCGCACCAGGGAGCCCTGCAGGCCCCGGCCCAGGGCGGACCAGTCGGCACCGGTCGGCGCACCGGTGCGGGCGCCGGCCGCGGCGCGCGTGCCGCCCGGGGCCCCGGCGGAGCCGGCCGCACCGGAGCCGCCCTGCGGTGCGGCGTTGCCCTGGCCGTTGCCGGCCACCGCCCAGACGGCCGCCGCCGCGAATCCCGTACCCGCACCCAGCATCGTGCGCCTGTTCATGGCAGCCCCCGTTCGTGTCGCCCCGCCCTCGACTGAGCAGAGTACGAACGCACGGGTGTCGGTTCCCTTCCGGGGCCGGCCATTTCGATCGGTCGCTTCGATCAGCCGTCTCGGCCGCGCGCCGTACCGGACACCCCGCGGCACCGGCCCGCGATCATGATCGGTTACGGTCGGTCGGACTGAGCCCGTGTCAGGGAGCCACCCACCGGCGGCCGCCCCCGGCACGGCCCTCCCGGAGAAGGACATCGGATGCGCATAGCCCTGCTGGGGACCGGTGGCGTCTG
Source organism: Streptomyces sp. NPDC089919 (assembly GCF_040684615.1). NCBI lineage: Bacteria > Bacillati > Actinomycetota > Actinomycetes > Kitasatosporales > Streptomycetaceae > Streptomyces > Streptomyces sp. NPDC089919. The sequence continues at coordinate 61,776 of NZ_JBFBGK010000008.1, read as the reverse complement.
CCACGTCCTCGCCCCCGCCCTGCTGGACCTGGGCCACGAGGTGGTCGTGGGCACCCGCTCCCCGCGCACCACCCTCGACACCAACACGGCGTACGCCGAACTGGCCGCCCGGCTGCCCGCCCTGGAGCTGCGCACCTTCGCGGAGGCGGTGCCGGGGGCCGACCTGGTCGTCAACGCGATCGACGGGCCCTCCTGCGTCGCGGCGCTCACCCCGCTCGCCGAGGTGCTGGCCGGCCACGTGGTGATGGACGTGTCGAGCCCGATGGACTGGACCGTCCCGGACGCCGTGCTGGACCCGGTCAACACCGACAGCCTGGGCGAGCGCCTGCAGCGCGCCCTGCCGCGGGCCCGGGTGGTCAAGACCCTCAACACCGTGGCCGCGCGCGCCATGACGGCCCCGGAGGCGATCGGCGACGGCGACCACACGGTCTTCCTCAGCGGTGACGACGACGCCGCCAAGGCCGTGGTGGGCGACCTGCTGCGCGCCCTGGGCTGGCGGGACGTCCTGGACCTCGGCGGGATCCGGACCTCCCGGGCCACCGAGATGATGCTGCGCATGTGGATCGACGCGGTGACCGCCCTGGGCACCTCCATGATCGGATTCAAGATCGTCCGCTGAGGCCGCCGCGGCCCGCCGCCCCCGGACACCCGCACGGGGACGGCGGGTTCGCAGGCCGGGGCTCAGCCGGGCTGGAAGAAGGCGAGCATCCGGCGGCCGGCGTCCGGGGCCGCCAGCATGTCCTGGATGTCCGCCGACTGGCGGCCGGCGGCGCTGGTGCGCGCGAACATCTCGCGTTCGTACGCCCGGACGGCCGCGGGCAGGTCGTCGGGACGGGCGGCCAGTTCCAGGCCGAGCAGCGCGCCGTCCAGGAGCGCCATGTTGGCGCCCTGGCCCACCGGCGGCATCAGGTGCGCCGCGTCCCCCAGCAGCGTGAGGCCCGGTGTCGAGGGCCAGGTCAGGCCGACCGGGAGCATGCTGACCGACCGCGGCACGACCGTGTCGTCGCAGGCCTCGATGAGCGCGGTGAACCGCGGGTCCCACCCGGCGTACCGCTCGACCAGCCGGGCCCGGGCGGCGGCCGGGTCGTCGAAGGGGATCCCGCTGGTGGCGAAGTGGTCCTCGTCGGTGCCGAAGAAGCTGAGGTAGATGCGGACCCGGCCGTCGCCGTTGCGCTGGGCCGTCAGCGACTGCCGGTCGCCCAGCACCCAGTAGTTGCCCCGCCCGACCATCGCGGCGAGGCCGGGGTGGGTGCGGTCGACGTCGGGGATGCCGAGCTCGACGAGGTGGTGGCCGGTGTGGGCCGGGCGGGCGTCGGTGAGGAGCGGGCGGACCCGGGAGTGCGCGCCGTCGGCGCCGACCAGCAGTTCGCAGCCGGCGCTGGTGCCGTCGGCGAAGTGCAGCCGGCCCCGCTCGGCGCGCGCCACCTCGCGTCCCCAGCGCACCGTGTGCGCGGGCAGCGAGTCGAGCAGGAGGTCGCGCAGGTCGGCGCGGTCGACCTCGGGCCGGTCGAGCGGGGCGTCGTCGGGCGTGTCCTCCTGGAGCAGCAGGGTGCCGTCCGGTTCGAGGAGCCGCAGGTCCTGGCCCTCCGGCCGGGCTATCGCGCGGAAGCCGTCGATCAGGCCCGCCTCGCGCAGGGCCCGTTGACCGGTTCCGGAATGCAGGTCGAGCATGCCGCCCTGGCCGCGCGCCAGGCGGGACGGCTCGCGCTCGTACACCTCGGCCTCGACGCCGTGCAGGTGCAGGACCCGGGCGAGGAGCAGGCCGCCGAGGCCGGCTCCGGCAATGGCGATGGTCATGGTCGCCTCCCCTTCGGTGGACGTCCGGCGGGACGTCGACGGGCGTGCGTGGATCGTCGGCGGTACGGCGATACACCGTACTGCTCGATACACTGTATCGACTCGGCGGATGTATCGTCAGGCCCATGTTGGTGTGGGAGAGGCCCGAGCCGCCGAGCCGGCCGGTACCGGCTCCGCTGGACCGCGAGCGGATCGTGCGAGCGGCGGTGCGGTTGGCCGACGAGGACGGCCTGGAGGCGGTCTCGCTGCGGAAGGTGGCCGGCGCGCTGGGCGTCGGGCCGATGCGGCTGTACGGCTACCTCGCGGGCAAGGACGAACTGCTCGACCTGATGGTCGACGCGGTGCACGCCGAGATCCGGCCGGTGGGAGCCGACTGGCGGGAGGTGCTGCAGTCCCTGGCCGAGAGCACCCGGCGGGCCGTGCACGCGCACGAATGGCTCGCGGACCTGCTCGGCGGCCGGCCCCAGCTCGGACCGCACGCGCTCGCCCGGGGCGAGGCCGTGATGGCGTCGCTGGACGGCGTGGCGCTGGACGCCGTCATGCCCGTGGTCACCGCCGTCGAGGCGTACGTCATCGGCGCGGTGCGCCGGGAGATCGCCGAGCGGCGCGCCGAGCGGGCCACCGGCATGGACGAACGCCGCTGGCAGGCCTCCCTCGGCCCCTACCTGGAACGCACCTTCGCCACCGGCCGCTTCCCGGCCCTGGCCACGGTCGTCCGCGACGCCGCCCACCTGGACGCCGACGAGACCTTCCGCCTCGGCCTCACCTACCTCCTCGACGGCATCGGCGCCTCCCTCACCCGCTGACCGACCGGGCGGGGGGGCCGACGGCGGCCGCCGCCGTCACTGCATCCAGCCCCCTTCGAGGGTGATCACGGTGTAGGTCTCGCCGTCCGCCGGCGGGCGGGTCCAGGAGCCGCTGGTGACGGTGTGCAGGCGACCGTGCAGCAGGGCATGGCGGGGCAGCCGGACCTCGAACTCCCGCGCCACCGCTTCCAGGAGCGCCCGCTCTCCGGCCGTAACCACCTCCTCGGCGGCGCCCGGGCCGAAGCACCGGTCGGGGTCCAGTGCCTCCGGGATGTCCCCGCTGCGCCGGAGCGCCCCGGCCGCGTACGTGAAGGCGTACTCCTCGGCGCCGTCCCGCGCCACCGACAGGTGGAAGAACGGCTGCTCGCTCTGGCTCCGCAGACCACTCCAGACCACCACGGCGCGGGTGCCGGCGCTGGCGGCCACCGCCGGCGAGACGAACCGCCGCGCGTCGAACGGCGCGGGCTCAGCGTCGAAGGCGAAGCTCCACCCCGACCCGGCCCGGCCGACGGCCAACAGCGCCCGGTCGTCGTAGGTAGAGGACCCAAGCGTCCGGCGGCGCGCCTCATAGGTGGTCCTGGGGGCGCCCAGGCCCGCGGAGGGCGCGGCCCCGAGGCGCCCGGGCAGCTCCTGCGGCGCCACGTCCTCGACCAGCACGAACCGGTAGGAGGTCAGGACGCCGCCGGGGTCCGGGTCGGCGAGCCAGGCCAGGCCCTCCGGGTCGAGGACGCAGGTGGCGCGCGGGCCGGCGGTCCCGCCGGTCCGGCCGGCCCGGGGCATGGCCAGCAGCTCCCGGCCCCGCTCCGGGGTCAGCAGCGGCCCGAGCAGCGGATCGGCCAGCCAGCCCAAGGGCACCAGGTGGTCGGGGCCCAGCGGTTCCCAGAGGGGCAGGGCCTCGACCAGCGCGGCCCAGGCCCGGTCGCCGTCACCCCAGCGCACCAGCTCCCGAGCCCGGCTGACCGCCTCCCCGAATCCCCCGGCCGCCGTGTACCGGTAGTCGCCGGCGCGCACCTGCCGCAGCAGCTCGTGGGCCAGGGCCACCACATCCTCCCCGGCTCCCCGGATGGCGGACCGCAGCACGGAGTCGTCCCGGTAGGAGTGCGCGGCGTGCTCGGCGACCAGCGGGGGCAGGAGTTCGGGGGCGTAGCGCGGGTCGCACGCCACCCCGTCGAATTCCACCATGTACGTCTGCCCGAGCAGGCGGCGCACCTGGTCCCCCAGCCCGGTGGCCCGCGGCCGGCCGTACTCCCGGGCCTCGTCGAAGGCGGCGAGGCCGGCTTCCCAGGCGCCGTCGAGGGCCTGCCGGCGGCCCCGCGCGACCAGCTCGTCCAGCTCGCGCGTGGTGTCGTTGGCGAACTCCGGCCAGCCGTCTTCCGGGTCGGCTCGCATGCTGTGGAACTCCTGGAACATGCTCAGCATGAAGGCGCGGAAGTCGGCGTGCCGCTCGGGGCCCTCGCCCCGCCAGCTCGCCCAGGTGTACACGGCCCACTCGCCGTCCGCGTCCACCTCCTCGGGGTCCAGCAGGACATGGGTGGCGTCGGACTCGACGTCGAGTTGGAGGCCGCGCCGCCAGAGGTCCGCGGACTGCCGCGCCTCGGGCCCGGAGTCCTCGTCCAGGTACTCCTCGAAGAGGTCCGCGAGGCCGGAGGCGTTGTCGTGCCAGTGCGCGTCCGCGGTGCCGGCCAGCAGCCAGACGAACCCTCCGGCGTGCCGCCAGCCGTCGCTGACCTCGAGGAACTGCCGGTACGAGGGCGGCAGCCGGCGGCCCAGGCGCTCCTCCAGCGCCGCGATCCGCTCCTCGGCCGCGGGCGGGAAGCCCAGCCACCGCTCTCGCCGGGCCGCTTCCTCCTCCTCGCTCAGCGTCTCGTCCGCGGGCCGCGCGTCGGCCCATTCCGCGCTCCACCGGAGCAGGAACGGGCGCCAGTCGAACGGGGTCGTCTGCGTCATGCTCCGGATGCTGTCAGGGCGCACTGACAACGCCCTCGTTTCGGACGCCGGGTGGGCTTCGGCTGCGGGGATTGCGGCGTGAAGGGTGCTTGTGGGGGTGGGGGGACGGCGTGTTGGGTCGTGGTCCGGGGAGTCGGGGCGCGGCGGGGGTGGGCGTGGGACGGTCGGAGAAGCCGCTGGATCCGGCGGACGGTCCGGCGGCGGAGTTCGCCGTGGCGCTGCGGGAGTTGCGGCGCGAGGCGGGCGGGCCGACCTATGCGGCGATGGCGCGGCGGGCCGGGGCGTACTCGGTGGCGACGCTCTCACGGGCGGCGGGCGGCGACCAGTTGCCCACCCTGCCGGTGGTGCTGGCGTACGTGGCCGCCTGCGGCGGGGACCCGGACCGGTGGCGGGAGCGCTGGCAGCGGGCGGCGGACGAGCTGGCCGCGCGGCAGGACGGGGAAGCGGCGCCGTACCTGGGGCTGGCCCGGTACGAGCCGGGCGACCGGGAGCTCTTCTTCGGCCGGGAGCAGCTGGTGGACGACCTGGTCGCGCTCACCCGGGCGCACCGCGTCGTGGTCGTCTTCGGCCCCTCCGGCAGCGGGAAGTCCTCGCTGCTGCGGGCCGGGCTGGTGCCCCGGTTGCGAGCCGCGGAGCCCGGTACGGCGGCCGCGGTGCGGCTGTTCGCCCCGGGCGGCGACCCGCCGGCCCGGCACCGGGCGAAGCTGGCGCCGGCCGCCGGGGAGGGCGACACCTGGCTGATCGTCGACCAGTTCGAGGAGGTCTTCACGCTCTGCCGGGACCCGGCCGAACGGGCCCTCTTCGTCAAGGAGTTGCTGGCCGCGGCCGGGCAGGACGGCGCCCGGGTCCGGGTGGTGCTCGGCGTCCGGGCCGACTTCTACGCCCCCTGCCTGGGGGATCCCGCCCTGGCGGCCGCGGTGCGGGAGGCGAGCCTGCCGGTGACGCCCATGAGCCGGGAGGAACTGCGCCGGGCGATCGTGGCACCGGCCGCGGCCCGGTCCGCCGTCGTCGAACGGGCCCTCACCGCCCGCCTCGTCGAGGAGCTGCACGGTGACCCGGCCGCCCTCCCGCTGCTCTCGCACGCGCTGCTGGAGACCTGGCGCCGCCGCACCGCCCGCCGCCTCACCCTGGAGGCGTACGAGGCGGCCGGCGGCGTGCACGGCGCCATCGCCCGCACCGCCGAGGCGACGTACGGCGGCTTCGACCCCGGCCAGGCCGCCACCGCCCGCAGGATCCTGCTGCGCCTGGTCAGCCCGGGCGAGGACGGGCTGCCCGACACCCGGCGGCCGGCCCGGGGCGAAGAGCTCGGCACGCGTGAGGAGATCGGACCGGTCCTCGACGCCCTCGCCGCGGCCCGCCTGGTCACCCTGGACCACGACACCGTCGAACTCGCCCACGAGACCCTGCTGACCTCCTGGCCGCGGCTGGCCCGCTGGCTGGCGGAGGACCACGAGCGGCTGCGCCTGCGGCAGCGGCTGACCGCGGCCGCGCAGGCCTGGCAGCGGCTCGACGGGCATGCCAGCGCCCTCGCTCCGGCCGCGCTGCTCACCGCCCTGCGGCCGCTGGTCCAGGGCGAGGGGGCCGACCATCTCACGCCGCTGGAGAGCGCGTTCCTGCACGCGAGCAACCGGGCCCGGACCCGGGCCGTGGGGCTCCGGCGGGCCGCCGTCGGCGCCTTGGCCGTGCTGGCGGTGTTCGCCCTGCTCGCCGGCGCCATGGCCCACCAGTCCGGGCGGGCGGCGACCGAGCGCCGGAACCTGGCGGCCGCCCTGCGCGCGGCGGTGGTCGCCGAGAACCTGCGCGCCACCGACCCGTCGACGGCCGCCCGGTTGAACGTCGCGGCCTGGCGCACGGCGCGCACCCCGCAGACCCAGTCCGGGCTGTTCGCCGCGCTGACCGACCGCAGGGACGCCGACGTGCGAGTGGGCACCGGCGGCGGGGTCGTGCAGAGCGAGTTCGCAGAGCCGGACGGAACCGTGCTCAGCGTGAGCAGACGCACCCAGGTCGAGCGCTGGGACCTGCGCGACCGGCGGCGCCTGAGCGTGCACCGGCTGGCGGAACCGGGCCCGGTCAAGCCGTCCCCGACCACCGCCGAGCCGCCGCCCCCGGACCGTGGCGGGCCGGAGGCGGAGGGGAAGGCCCCGGACCCCTCGGAGCGGGTCCGGCCCAGTCCCGACGGGAGGTGGGTGGCCGCGATCAGCCAGGGCGGCAGCCCGGTCAACCACACGCCCCAGTGGGCCGAGGTGCGGGTCCAGGACCTGCGCGCGGGCACCCGCTTCGCGCTCCCGCTGCCCGCCGTGCCGCTGGCGGACGACCTCGCCTGGGGTGGCGCCGGCCGGCTGCTGGCGGTGGCCGCGCCCGGGACGGTGCAGCTCTGGGACGTACCGGGCCGACGGCTGCTCTTCGACGTGCCCGCCGCTCCGATCCGCACCGGCGTGGCGCTGAGCGCGGACGGCCGGCGGGCGGCACTGTGCGGGCGGCAGGGCGTCGAGGTCTGGGACGTGCCGGGGCGGCGCCGGCTCGATTCCGAGGACGTGGTCGAGGCGTCGGTCCCGGCCCAGGCCTGCTCCTCCGACGGCCTGCGGCTGAGCCCGGACGGGGCGTGGCTGGCCGTACGGTCCGGCACCGGCATCCTGCTGGCCTCCGCCGGCGGCCTGCACTCCGCCCGGCGGCTGCCGGCCGCCGGCGTCACCGGCTTCGCCTTCGACCGGACCGGCTCCCTACTGGCGGCCGTGGCCCCGGACGCGGCCCGGGTGTGGCGCACCGCGGACCTCCGGGCCGACCCCCTGGTCTTCCACCAGGCGTTGCGCCACGACCGGCCCGGGGACGTACGGATCGACGACCGGGCGGGCCTGCTGCGGTACGTGCACGCCGACCAGCGCGCGGTGGCCGTGCTCCGGCTGGGGCGGCTGCCCGGGATCCGGTGGTCGGCGGCGGGCACCGACCCCGTCCTCCTGTCCCCGGACGGCTCCGTGGCGATGGTGCTGCGCCGCAGCGGTGGCACGGTCGTCCCGGAGGCGTACCCGGGAATGGCCGGCACCGGCGCCGCGGACCCGCGCGCGGCGCACGCCCGGCCGACGGTCCGGCTGCCCGCCCTCGCCGTGCCGGCCGGGGCGGATCCCGAGCCGGTGCTCGGCGCCTTCAGCCCGGACGGCCGGCTCTTCGCCTACGCGGCCTCCCGTCGGCCGGGTGACGGGACCACCGTCAAGCTGTGGGACCTGGCCGCCGGACGGGCCCTGCGCGACGTCACCGTGCCGCGGGAGGCGCCCTCGGCCGACGGCGCGTACGACGACCTCACCGTCACCTCCCTCGCGCCCGTCCTCCGGGACGGGAAGCCGGTGGTCTACGGCTCGGTCCGGGACTCCACGGGGAGCGACATGCTGTGGGACCTCACGGCCTTCCGGACCCCCTTCATGACCCTGTCCGGCCCGCACCCCCTCGCGGTCCGGCCCGACGGGCGCCTGCTCGCCCTGTCGGACGGCTCGATGGTCCGGCTGCCCGGGGCCGCGGTCGAGGCCGAGAAGATGGCGGGCTTGCTCGGTGCGGCGTTCACCCCCGCCTTCAGCCCGGACGGCCACTACCTGGCCCTCGCGGACACCACCGGCCGGATCGCCCTGTGGCCCGATGCGCCCGCCGGCTCACCTGAGGTGCTCGACGGCGGGCCGTACGGCGCGGACGAGGTGCCGGGCGGGTTCACCTCCGTGGCGTTCTCACCGGACGGCAACACGCTCGCCGTGGGGGACGCGACGGGCGCGGTGCGGCTGTGGGACGTGCCCTCCCGCGCCCCGCTGGGCGGCCCGCTCACCGGGATCGGGGACCCGGTCTCCCGGCTCGCCTTCACCCGGGACGGGGCCGCGGTCCTGGCACAGGGACCCCACACGGCGCCGGTGCTGCTGCGCACCGGTACCGAGGAGGCGGTCGCGGCCGTCTGCGCCCGCACCGGCGGCGGCCTCGAAGCGGCCCTCTGGCGCGCCCTGCTGCCCGAACTCCCCTACCGCGCCACCTGCCCCGGCCCGCCCCGGTGAGCCTCCCGCCGGGCGGGGCGGCGGGCCGGGCATCATCGTCACCATGGCCGACACACCGGACACGGAGCGCGGGGCCGCACCCGCCGCCTACGCCTGCATGCTCGTCCGCCGCCCCGCCGCCGAGGTGTTCCGGGCGTTCACCGAACCGGAGGTGACCACGCGGTTCTGGTACACCCGCAGCAGCGGGCCGATGCGGCCCGGCGCCGCACTGCGGTGGGACTGGGAGACGTACGGCGCGAGCGCCGAGGTCCGCGTCACCGAGGTCGAGGACGACCGGCGGATCCGCTTCGAGTGGGGCAACGCCACCCGGCCCACCACCGTCGAGATGCGGTTCACCCCGCGCACCGGACATCCCGGGGACGCCACCTTCGTGGAGGTCACCGAGACGGGCTTCGACGGCACCGGGGCCGAGCTCGTGGGCTGGCTCAACGACACGGTCGGCGGCTTCACCACCGTCCTGTGCGCGGTGAAGGCCCTGCTCGAACACGACCTCGACCTGCGCGCCGTCCCCGACCACCACCCGGCCTGACGCCCCTCCCCCGCCGGAGCCGGCCACCGGTCCTACGGGAGCTCGGGGACGCGGCGGGGTACCCCGCACCGGCCGCGCCGGGACGGGCCCCGTGGCAGGATGGCGGCGTGTCCGTCATCAGCAAGCTCCAGATCAAGCCCGGTCAGAGCGTCGCGGTCCTGGGCAAGCCCGAGGACGTCGACCTGGAGGTCGAGTCACCGGCCGGGGATCCGGCGGCGGCCGACGCGGTGCTGGCCTTCGTCACCGTCGCCGACGACCTGCTGGGCCCGGACGCCCGGGCCGCGCTCGACGCCGCCCGCCGGGACGCGCTGGCGTGGGTCGCGTACCCGAAGGCCGGGAAGCTGGGCACCGACCTGAACCGCGACACCCTCGCCGCCGCGCTCTCCGAGCAGGGCGTGCGGCCGGTGCGCCAGATCGCCGTCGACCACACCTGGTCCGCACTCCGCTTCCGCCCCGCCTGACGCGCCCGGCCCCGCCACGCAACGGGACCGGACGGGCCGGCGGGCGGGGGATCAGTCGCAGCTCTCGCAGACGTGGCCGCGCCGCACCACGGACCGGGACGCGACCCGCACCGGAGTCGGCGCCCAGCGGCCGCGACGGGTCCGGCGCGGCGGCGGCCCGTACGGCGACTGCCAGGCCGGCCGGTCGGCCCGGACCGGGGCGGGCAGGGAGCGGCCGAGGCGGAACGTCAGGAGGACCGGCACGCGAAGGGGCGGGCGGACGGGCAGGCGGACGGGCTGGAACGCCCGGGACATGGACACAGGGACACACCGTTTTCATGTGAGAGGACCGCAGCGGAAAGGAGCACGGCGCACGGGGTGCGACGCGCAGGGGACCAGCGCTCGGGGGGTCTCACACGGAGTACAACGGCAGCACGTCCTTCGGGGGCGGTGGCGCGGGTGTGCGCGGACGGGAGCACGGTAACGGCCCGCGGCCGGCCGGCTCCACCGGTTTTCCGGCGGGTGCGAGGGCCGTCCCCCGCTGTGGTCGCCGGCGGCGGACCTCGCAAGTCCGCGCGGCCGCCGGTCCGTTCGGGCATGATCGGTCCGGGGCGGGACGACGGGTGCCGTCGCCGGGGCGGACGGGGGTGCGGGGTGGAGTGGGGGACGTTGGTCGCCACGCTGGGCGGCGGTCTGATCGCGATCGGCGGGACGGTGCTGGCGGACCGGCTGCGCACCGGCCGGGAGCACCACCGGGGTCTCCAGGCGCGCCGCCGGGACGTCTACACGGAGTTCATCGCGGCGGCCGGTTCGGCCCATGCCGAGCTGCGGCGGCTGGCCGAGTACGGGGCGGGGGCGGCCGGGCTGGAGGAGGCCACCCGCGCCGCGCTGGCCGAGGCCCGGATCTACGAGGTCCGCGAACGGCTCTTCATCGACGCCAGCGCGCGGATCGCGGGCGCCGGCCAGACCATGTTCGAGCGGCTGCGCGGCCTGCGGCGGACGGTGGCGGAGGGCGCCGGGATCTCCTCGCCCGCCTTCCACGACGTCTACCACCCCTACCTCGACGCCGTCTGGGCCTACCGGGAGGCCGTCCGGGACGAGTTGGAGGGCCGCGCCCTCACCCCGGCCGCCTTCGGCTGGTCGGCCTGGGACGGCCGGGAGCGCTGCCCGTACTGCCGGCAGCACCGGGCGGAGGCGGTCGCCGGGCCGCGCTGAGCCGTCACCGGCGGACGGTGGTGGCCGGCCGGTGGCGGGCCGTCACCGGCCGGACGCGGTGCCGGGCGCCGGTCGGCCGCACCGGTACCGGCCGGTCACGGCTGCGGGGGCGGGCAGGCGGCCAGCGCCCGGGCGAGGGTGGGGTGGGCCGGCAGCAGGTGGGTGGTCCCGGTGAGGTCGAGCAACTGCCGCAGCTGGCGGGACGGGGCGACCAGGAACACGGGCATCGGCCGGGCGCCGGCCCGGTTGCGCAGGTTGATCAGGGCGTTGAGCAGGGTGGAGTCGCAGAAGGACAGGCGGCCGCAGTCCACCAGCACGCCCCGGGTCGCCCGGTCCAGCGCCCGGCTGAACACCGCGCGCACTTCGGGGCGGCAGTCGATGTCGATCTCCCCGGCCAGTCGGCACACCACCACCCCGTCGAGGCCCGGCGGGGTCTCGAGCGTGACGTGGGCGGAATGGCTTTCGATCATGCGGCGGGCCGCCCTTCCGAGAAGCCGGCCGGGACCCGCTGCCCGGAGGGGCCCGGACGGCACAGCACGGTGCACAGCCCCGGCCGCGGCGGACCGGGGGGCTCCAGCCTGCCCGGTCCGGCGGGCCTCCGCTTCCTCCTGGACGAAACCCCCGGGCCGGATTGCGAAACCGGTCAGCTCCCTTCGGGCTGCCGGGCCCCCTCCGCCGGGGACCGCCGGCCACGGCGCCGGGGGGCGGGGGTCGGCCGGCCCGGGGGCGGCAGCCGGAAGCCCACCTCGGCCCCGCCGCCCGGGGCCTCGCCCGCGAAGACGGTGCCGGACTCGGCGGTGACGAGGGCGTGGACGATGGCCAGGCCCAGGCCTGAGCCGGGGGTGGCCTGGGTGCCGGGACCCCGGTAGAAGCGGTCGAACACCGCCCGGCGTTCGGCGGGGTCGATGCCGGGCCCCTGGTCGCGTACGGCCAGCCGGGTGCCGGCCAGGTGGACGGTGACGGGGGTGGCGTCGGGGCTGAACTTCACCGCGTTGCCCAGCAGGTTGTCGATGCAGCGCTGGAGCGCGCGCGGCCGGGCGAGGACCGGGGCGGGCGGGTCCTCGGGGTCTTCGAGGACGAGGACGGGGCGGCCGGTGCGCTGGGCGCAACGCCGGGCGCCCTCCTGCGCGGCGGCGACCAGGTCGACGGGCTCGGGCCGCTCCTCGGTGGAGCGGTCGGTGGCCAGCTCCACCAGCTCGCGGACCAGGTCGTCCAGGGCCGCCGCCTCGGTCACCAGGGTGGTCAGGATCTGCTCCTCGTCCGCCGGGTCGAGCCGGCCGCGGGCGCGTTGCAGCAGTTCGGCGCTGCCGCGCACCGAGGTGAGCGGGGTGCGCAGTTCGTGGCCGGCGTCCTGGACGAGTCGCTGCTGCTGGGCGCGGGAGCGGCGCAGGGCCTCGAGCATGTGCGTGAAGCTGCGGGTGAGTTGGCCGATCTCGTCGGCTCCGGCGGCGGGCAGCGGCGTGCCGAGGTCCTGGGTGGCGGTGATGCGGCCGGTGGCGGCGGCCAGTCGGCGCACCGGTCGCAGGATCCGTCCCAGGACGAGCCAGCCCAGCAGTCCGGCGAGGAGCACGGCGGCCGCGGTGGTCCAGGTGATCCGCCGCAGGAACTGCCGGTCGACCAGGGCGGCCCGCTCGTAGCTCTGTCCGACCATGACCGCGCCGCCGCCGGGCAGCGGCCTGGCCAGCACGCCGTACTCGGTGCCGGCGACGACCAGGTCGGCGCGCCAGCTGCCGTGCCCGGTCCGGGCCACCCGGAGGGCGTCCGGTGGGACCGGCAGCGGGTCCCGGCCGGGAGCCAGGGGCGTGACCACTCCCCCGGCGGAGACCGTCTGTCCGACCATGTCCGGCCGGGCGGGCGGGATCAGGCCGGCGTCGAGGAGGGTGGTGACGGTCCGCACCCGGTCCTCCAGGCCGCGTTCGAGCTCGTCGGCGACCAGGTCGCTCACGCCCCGGTAGGACAGGAGCGCGGCGAGGCAGATGGCGAGCGCGGCGGCGGCGACCAGCACGCCGGTGATCTTCGCGCGGAGCATCAGGCGGGCCGGATCGTGTAACCGACGTTGCGGACGGTGTGGATCAGCCGGGGCTCGCCGTCCTGTTCGGTCTTCTGGCGGAGGTAGCCGATGTACACGTCGAGCGAGCGGGAGGTGGTGTCGAAGTCGAACCCCCAGATCTCCCGGTAGATCTGAGGCCGGGTCAGCACCGCGCCCCGGTGGCACAGGAGCAGTTCCAGCAGGTCGAACTCGGTCTTGGTGAGGTCCAGCGGGCGCTGCCCGCGGCGCGCCTGCCGGGCGGCGGGGTCCAGGGCGAGGTCACCGCTCGTCAGGACCCCGCTGTCCAGGGGCGGTTCGGTGCGCCGGAGCAGGGCGCGGAGCCGGGCGAAGAGCTCTTCGGTGGCGAACGGCTTGGCGAGGTAGTCGTCGGCGCCGGCGTCCAGGCCCGCGACCCGGTCGCCCACCTCGTGCCGGGCCGTCAGGACCAGGACCGGCAGCCGGTCGCCGCGCCGGCGCAGCATCCGGCACAGGCCCAGCCCGTCCAGTCCCGGCAGGCCCACGTCCACCACCGCGAGGTCCGGCCGCCGCTCCTCCAGGATCCCGAGCGCCGCCAGGCCGTCCGGGGCCAGCAGCACCTGGTAGCCCTCGAAGCGCAGCAGTTGGTCGAGGGTGCTGCGGACGCCCGGGTCGTCCTCGACGACCAGCACGGTCCGGCCGTGTCCCGTCTCATCGTTCATATGATCATCTTCGCCGGTGTGGTCGGTGCGCCGGTACGGGTCCCCGCCGACGTCCCGTCAGCCCCGGACCGGCCGGACCGCGATCGGCGGCAGGGTGCGCAGGCAGGAGGTGTCGCCGGGCCCGCCGGTGCGCAGGAAGTGCGCGGAGATCCGCGTGGCGCAGCCGCTGGGCTCCAGTTCGGGGACGTGTCCCGTGTTGGGGACCGAGAGGAAGCGGCTGTCCCGGAACTGCCGGGCGGCCTTGCGGCCGCTGGCGTCGGGGGTGTTGGCGTCCAGGTCGCCGGAGAGCACGAGCACCGGCACGTCCGGCAGGGCGGGCCGTACGGGTTGCGGGGCGGGGGTGTGCTCGCGGGGCCAGCCGATGCAGACGTCGCCCGCGTCGGTGGTGCCCTCGGTGAAGCCCCGGGCGCTGAACGCCCCGTGCTCGCCCGGCCGGACCGCGGCCAGGGCGGCGGCGTACTGGCGCCGGCGCTCGGCCGGGGAGGCGTCCTTGGACCAGGCCCGGCGGTAGTCGTTGCAGGTGACCGCGATGTAGGGGGCCTGGTCCACGGTGCCGGCGCCGGCGCCCTCCTCCTGCACCAGGCGGCGCAGCGGCGCGGGGTCGCCGCCGGCGAAGCGGTGCAGGGCGTGCGGCAGCCGGCCGAGCAGCGAGGGCTGGCGCGGGTGCATGCCGACCCCGCTGCTGGCGGCCTCGAAGAGCAGGTTGGCGAGCTTGTCCTCGCCGAACCTCTTCTCGTGGACGCCGTGCCCGGTGGTGATCCGCACCGTCATGGGCCGGGCGCGCAGCCGCGCGGCGGTGGCCGCCAGGTCCCGGACTGCCCGGTCGCCGTCGCAGGAGGCGGGGACGCTGCGTCCGCACACCCGCTTCAGGGCCAGCGAGACGGCCCGGGCGCTGGGCCGGGCCAGCGGGTCGAGGGCCAGCGGGAAGGCGCCGGACAGGACGAGCGAGCGGACGTGCGCGGGATGCCGGGAGGCGTACACCGGCATCAGGTACGTGCCGTACGACAGCCCGTACAGGCTCAGCCGGGGGACGCCGAGCCGGGCGCGGACCGCGTCGAGGTCGTCGGCGGTGGCCGCCGAGGTGTAACCGGTCGCCCGGGGGCCCAGGTTGGCGGCGCAGCGGACGACGGCGGCCCGCTGCTGGGCCCGGGTGCCGAAGCGGTACTCGGTGTCGGTGACCCCGCAGGGGATGCGCTCGGACCGGCCGGTGCCGCGGGGGTCGAGGAGCAGCAGGTCGTGGTCCTTCAGCAAGGCCCCCAGGCCCCGTGCGAAGGCCTCGGCCTTGTCGATGGCGGTCTCGCCGGGGCCGCCGGGGTTGACGGCGACGGTGCCCTTGGCGGGGCCGGGCGCGGTGTGGCGCACCACCGCGTAGCTCACCTTGACGCGGCCGAGTCCCGGTTCGCCGGTCACCAGCGGCCGGTCGATGCGGTCGCAGTCGACGCGGTGCCCGGCGACGGTGGGACACCAGGCGGGGGCGGCGGCCGCGGTCACGGCCCCGCGTGCGGCGGCGGCCGGCGCGGCGGTCGCGGTCGCCGCCGGCAGCGCCGTCAGCAGCACCGCCATCGCGCTCGCCGCCAGACCGGCCCGCCGTACCGTGCTCTTGTCGATCACTGCTGTCTCCCTCTGCTCCGGCCTTCCGGTGTGATCACCACGGTGGCGGGCGTACGTCACCGTGGCGGAAGACCCGTGACAGAGGCGTGTAAGAACCGCTGCGGGTGCCCGGGCGGACCGGCTGAGGGGACCGGCGCGGGCAGCGGTAGCCTTCCCCTCGCCGGCGGCAGCGCGCGACGAACCGGCCCCTTTCCGCTCGCTCCCAGGAGGATGCTCGTGTTCAAGGTCAACGAATACTTCGACGGCGCGGTCAAGTCGATCGCCTTCACCCAGGACGAGGGCCCGGCGACCATCGGCGTCATGGCCCCCGGCGAGTACGAGTTCGGCACCGCCGCCCCGGAGGTCATGCACGTGGTCAGCGGCGCCCTGACCGTCAAGCTGCCCGACGCGGACGACTGGCAGACCTTCGCCGCCGGCAGCCGCTTCCAGGTCCCGGGCGACAGCAAGTTCCAGCTCACGGTCGCCGTCGAGACCGCCTACCTGTGCGAGTACCGCTGACCTGGGCCTGACCCGGGCCGCGTGCGGCCCGGGCCCGGACGGCTATCCGGAGGCGGCGCCGGGGCGGCGGCGCATCCAGTGCCCGGTGGTCGTCCAGCCCTGGAAGCGGCGGGCCAGGCCGCCCAGGGCGGTGCCGTCCGCGTCGAAGGTGCCGCCCTCGGCCGCCAGCCGCAGGCCGGCGACGGCCGGGGCCAGCCGGGCGGCCGTATGCCACGGCTGCCGGGCCGCCTCCAGCGCGATCCGCCGGACCGCCGCGGCCTGCCCGTCGGGCGGGCACATCGACAGGTGGAAGACCATCTGCCGCCAGGCGTAAGCCGCCTGCTTGATGGTGCCCAACGGCCTCGGGTGGCCGTGCACCCCGGCCACCAGCCGGCACACCACGGCGAAGGCCGCCTCGGCCGCCGCCTCCCAGCCGGCCGCCGGGGCGACGCCCGTCTGCCGGACCAGCACCGCCAGGTTGTGCGTGGTCAGGATCTGCGCCTGCTCGATCACCGTGCCGTTGCGGGCCGGTGACCAGGACGAGGCCGCTTCCGGGCCGGCCCGCTCCACGCACAGCCGGTCGAAGGCGGGCGCCGTCCGCGGCGCGCGGTCCCGGGCGAGCCGATCGGCCGCCTGCACGACCGCCATGCTGCGGACCGCGGCGCAGTCGATGCCGTAGTAGCGCGCGTACAGGCCGCCCTCCAGGAGGTCGGCGGCGGTCCGGGCGGCGGCCAGGAACTTGGCGCTGAAGGTGCCCATGAAGATGTCGGCCGCCAGCTCCTCGACGTACTGCGCCGGGAGCTCCGCCTGCCGCGCCAGCTGGGACATCTCCCGTACCAGCGGGTTCGGCAGCGGGGTGGCCGGGAAGGCGGTCAGGGCCAGCCCGCCCAGCCGGCGCAGGGTGTCCTCGGCCGCCGTCCGGGCCCGCTCGAGGGTGTCCTCGTCACCGCCGTGCGCCGCGAGGGCCCGGACCCAGGGCAGCTCCTCCGGGCGCACCTGGTGCGCCAGGTCGAGCAGCAGCAGGGAGCGGCGGTTGCGGAACGCCCGGTACGTCGCGGCGGCCAGGGTGCGCAGGGCCGGGTCGGCGTACCGCTCGGCGACGGCGTTGGCCGCCAGCTGCGGGACCAGCTCGGCCAGCACCTCGGCCGAGGGCAGCAGGCCCCGCTCGGCCAGGACCTCTGGTGAGGCGCTGAGCGCCGTGCGCACCACGCGCCGCAGCCCCGGCGGGACGACGGTGCCGGCGGGCAGCCCGGAGTCGGCGGCCTCGGCCGCGGTGACCGGGGCCAGCGGGCCGTCGACGTCGGGCGTGCCGGACCGCTGGTCCAGGGGCGCCAGCCGGCCGATCACCACCGCGGCGACCTCGTGGTGGCCGGGCAGCGCCGCGACCCGGGCCTGTTCGGCGCGGAGCGCGGTGTGGCGGGCGGAGCCGGGCCGTCCCCGCTTGGCGACCGAGCTGTTGACGGCATGGCGCAGCAGTCCGGCGAGCCGGGGCTCCAGCGGCCGGCCGGCGGCGGTCTCGGTCAGCGCGCGGAGCATGATCCCGGGGTTGGACCTCGGGTCGGCGTGCCGGCCGCACCGGGGGTGGGCGTCCGCCAGCTCCCGGTAGTGCGCGAGGAGCACGGCGGCCTGCGGGCAGGGGACGGTGGCGGACCGGTCGGCGGGGGCGCGGCCCGGCTCGGCCGCCCGCTCGTGGCGGTCGTCGTGCAGCCAGTAGCCGAGGAGTTCGTCCTCGAAGGGGCGCCAGACGGCCAGCGCCTCGCGCTGGGTCTCGACCGCGGCCTTGGGCCGTCGGGTGCGCAGGCTCGCGGCGACCTCGCCGACGCTGCGCCGGTACACGGCGTTCGGGTCGGTCGCGGGCCGGTGGGTGGGGCGGGGCAGGAAGCGCAGCCGGTCCGCGAAGGGCTGGAGCTCCCGCACCAGGGCGGCGGCCGCGTCGAAGTCGCCGGCCCGCACCAGCCAGGCCACGGTCAGCAGTGCGGCCTCCTCGGGCAGCACGACCTCGTAGCAGCCGTCGTCCAGCAGCCGCCACAGCCGGGCGAGGCCGTCCTCGGTCAGCGCGTGCGCAAAGAGGGCGGCCCGGTCCGCCGGGACGCCGGCCGCCCGGGCGGCCGTCAGCTCGTGGGCGCTCAGCGGGCCGGCCGCCGCGGCCGACCCGGTGGCGAAGCCGCCGTGGACCACGTCGGGGGTGACCCAGGCGGGCAGTCCGGCCACGGGGGTGCGCGAGCCGATGGCCAGGCTGCCGTCGGCCATGCCGGCCAGCACCGCGCGCCACTTCTCCATGCGGCCGGCGGCCCGGTCCCGGACGGCCTGGTCGGGCCCGGTCAGCGAGGTGCGCAGGGCCCGCGCCAACTGCCCCGCGGCGTAGGAGCTCGATACGGTGACGGCCGGGGCCGGGGCGGTCCCGGCCGGGCGCGCGGAGTGCGTCGGATGCTGCTGCTCAGCGTTCTCGTTCATAAGCCGGCGTGGCAGGTCCTGCCCCTGCGCCCTCCGGGTCTGAAGCCCGGTGCTCTCACTCGCTGAGCTACACGCCGTTCGTTGCCGTGACCCTAGGGGCGGCCCCGGAGCAGGGGCAATCGATTTGCGGCGGGCCCGGACAGGGGCGAAAAGGGGGTGCGGCGGGGGCCGGTGCTTGGCAGGCTGCCGAGGTGAAGCACGAACGGATCTCCGGTCTCGCCCATGCCGAACGCCCGGTGCGGGCCCCCCTCGACGACGAGGCGGTGCAGCGGCTGCTGGCCCGCGGACTGCCGCGCGGTGACGAGCGGGTGCTCGACCTCGGCTGCGGCAGCGGCGAATGGCTGCTGCGCGCGCTGACCGCCCACCCCGGGGTGCACGCCGAGGGCGTGGACGTCTCCGGGGACGCCCTGGACCTGGCGCGCCGGGCCGCGGCGGCGCGGGGCGTGGCCGGGCGGCTGGTCCTGCACCGGCAGGAGGCCGCCGGGTTCGAGGCGTCCCGGCCGTTCGACCTCGTCCTGTGCGTCGGGTCCGGTCATGCCTTCGGCGGCCTGCTGCCGACCCTGGCGGCGGCCCGCTCGTACCTGGCGCCCGGGGGCCGCGTCCTGCTCGGTGACGGGTTCTGGGCGGACACCCCGTCCCCGGAGGCGTTCGGGATCTTCGGCGAGCTGGACGACCTGGCCACCACGGTGGACCGCGTGGTCGCCGCGGGGTGGACCCCCGTCGAGGGGCACGTCAGCAGCCGCCGGGAGCTGGACGCGTACGAGTGGGCCTGCTGGGGTTCGCTGGCCTCGTGGGCCCTGGACCACCCGGCCGATCCGGACGCGCCGGAGGTGCTGGCCACGGCGACCGCCCGGCGCACCGAGTGGCTGCACCACTACCGCGACTCCTGGGGCTTCGTCACCCTGGTGCTGCGCCGGACGCCCGAATTCCGCTGAATCCCGGCCGTCAGGCGCGTTCCTTCAGGGACTTGGTGAGCAGGACGCCCGCGACGATCAGGGCCACACCCAGCCACCAGACGTCCTCGAAGATCAGGACGACGATGCCGACGGGGACGAGCAGGCCGGCCAGCGGCACCAGGAGGGCGGCCGGGCCGGGCGGCTCGGGGCCGGGCTCGCCGGCCGCCCGACGGGCCCGGGCCCGGAGGGTCTGCGGGTA
Source organism: Streptomyces sp. NPDC089919 (assembly GCF_040684615.1). NCBI lineage: Bacteria > Bacillati > Actinomycetota > Actinomycetes > Kitasatosporales > Streptomycetaceae > Streptomyces > Streptomyces sp. NPDC089919. The sequence continues at coordinate 42,593 of NZ_JBFBGK010000008.1, read as the reverse complement.
CCAGAGCGTGAAGCGGACGGCGGCGACCAGGGCGAGGACCGGGATGATCCAGCCGGTCCAGAGGTTGTCTGGCTCGCGCAGGACCAGGTCCCCGTACCCGCCCAGGACGGCGCCGACCAGGAAGGCCAGTCCCCACACGCCGGTGATGACCTGGTTGGCGCGCAGGAACTGCGGGCTGTCCCACAGGGACGGGTCGCTCTGCTCCCGGGCGTAGGCGAGCGTGAAGGGCCGCCCGATCGCCATCGAGCCGAAGGCGATGGCGACCAGCGCCAGGTTGGAGATCTCGCCCGAGTACGTCTCGAGCCAGCGCAGCGTGCCGGCGTCGGCCACCGCGCCGATGATCGCCAGCCCGGTGAAGAACACCAGGTCGGCAACCTCCAGCAGTTTCCAGGACGTGCCCGGATGGGCCCACCGGCCGGCCGCGACCAGGGCGACGGCCACGGCCAGGGCGATGCCGACCGAGAGCTCGAAGCGGCCCGGGCCGGAGAGGATCCCGAAGATGATCCAGGGGGCCATGCCGACCACGGGGTTCTCCAGGAGACCCGCGAGGCCGCCGCCGGCCGCCGGCCGGCTCCGAGGACTGCTGGGGCGCTCGGCACCGCTCATGCTTCCAGCCTCCGCCCGGCTCGGCCCCGGCGCATCACGCACCGGACGCCGGACACGCTCCGGGGCCGCGCGTCACCCTGAGTGGCCTGTGGGACGGATGTGATCAGAAGCGACTGGTGGGGAAGGGGCGAAGGTATGTCCGATCTCCCCGCAGTCCTCCAGAAAGTGCTGCGCGGCCGCCGGAACCCGGTGGTGGTGCAGAGCGTCCGCTCCACGGGAGCCGCCGTCGTCTCGTACGTGGTGGCCCTGCTCCTCAGTGACGAACCGGCGCCGTTGACCGCGCCGCTGACGGCGCTCCTCGTGGTCCAGGTGACCCTGTACGCCACCCTCACCACCGGTGTGCGGCGGGTCAATTCGGTGGTGGCGGGGGTGCTGATCGCCGTCGGCTTCAGCGCGCTGGTGGGGCTGACCTGGTGGAGCCTCGGGCTGATCATCCTGGCGTCGCTGGTGGTCGGACACCTGGTGCGGGTGGACGAGTTCGTGCCGGAGGTGGCGATCAGCGCGATGCTGGTGCTCGGGGTGACCCGGGTCGGCGCCACCGCCTGGGACCGGGTGCTGGAGACGCTGATCGGCGCCGTGGTGGGCCTGCTGTTCAACCTGCTGGTCGCGCCGCCGGTGTGGGTGGAGCCGGCCAGCCGGGCCATCGACGACCTGGCCTCGCGGATGGCCGCGTTGATGACCGGCATGGTGGACGAGGTCAGCGGCCGCCCCAGCGTGGCCGAGGCCGCCTCCCGCCTGCACGAGGCCCGGGCGCTGGACAACGACATCGCCGGGGTGGACGCGGCGCTCCGCCAGGCGGAGGACAGCCTGCGGATGAACCCCCGGGTGCGGGAGGGGCTGATGTTCCGCCTGGTGCTGCGGACCGGGCTGGACACCCTGGAGATCTGCGCCGTGGTGCTGCGGGTCTCGGCGCGCGCGCTGACGGACCTGGCCAAGGCCCGTACGGAGGAGGAGCCGCTCTTCGCTCCCCCGGTGGCCCGGGCCGTGCAGGAGCTCTTCGGGCACCTCGCCCTGGCCGTGCACAGCTTCTCGCGGCTGGTCACCGCGCAGGTGAGCACCAACGCGGAGGAGATGGAGCAGCGGCTGACGGCGGAGCTGCGGATGGCCCGCCGCAGCCGGGACCTGCTGGCCGGGCTGCTGCTGGACCAGGTACGGGGCGCGCCCGCGCACTGGCAGTTGCACGGCGCGCTGCTGGCGGACGCCGACCGGGTCCTGGACGAGCTGGACGTGGACCGCCGCTCGCAGCGGCTCCTGGAGGAACTGGACCGGCACTCGCGGCTGCGCTACGAACGCCGCCACCGCCTGCGCAACGCGGCCCGCCGGGTGCGGGGCTGAGGACGCGTCAGGGCCGGGTCGGCGCGGTGGTCAGGAGGGTGGCCAGTGCGGCGGGGCGGCTCAGGGCGACGCAGTGGCCCGCCGCGATCTCCTCGGGGACCACGCCGAGCCGGTCGCGCGCCAGCCGGCGCTGGAAGTCGGGCGGGAAGAAGCGGTCCTCGCCGCAGAGCACGAACCGGGTCGGCACGGCCGGCCACGCCTCGAGCGGCCAGGGGCGGGCGCCGGCGGCCGGTGAGGGGTGCGTGGTGCGCTGCCGGCCCATCGCCTCCTCCGCCAGCGCGCGCGGCACGTCGTGGTAGAAGGCGAGGTACGGGTCCTCGCGCCCGGTCAGGCCGCCGTCCCGGGCCGCCTGCCGCGCCACGGCCTCGGCGTAGCCGGTCGCGCTCCACCACCGGTCCGGCGGCTCGCCCGGCGCCGGGACCATCCCGGCCACCAGGACCAGCTCGGCGACCGGCTGGCGGACCGCGACGAGCGGGGCGGTGAACGCCCCGAAGGACTGGCCCACGACCACGAGGTCGGACAGGTCCCCCACGGCCTCGGCCACCGCGTCGGCGTAGTCGTCCAGGGTCAGCGCGTCGTCGCCGGCCGGCAGGTCCGGCGCCACCACGGCGTGCCCGCGGGCCCGGAGTTCGGCCGCGACCAGGTGCCAGTACCAACCGACGTCGCCGGCCCCGTGGATCAGGACGAAGCTGCTCATCGCGACCGCCTCTGCCTGCCGTCCGCTGCCCCGCCGTCCGCCGCTCAGCCCTCGCCGCCCAGCCCGAGGTCGGGGGCACTCATGTCACCGGTGCGCGGGGTGCCCCCGGCGAGCCCGTAGCGCAGGTACACCGCGCCCTTCGGGCCGCTCTCCGGCGGTGCGAGCAGGGTGAGGTTGCTGGGGACCGTGCCCCCGGCGAACACCTTCTTGCCGACGCCGAGCACGATCGGGTGCAGCCAGAGGTCGAGCCGGTCGAAGAGCTGCTCGCGCAGCAGGGTCTGGACGAGGTCCAGGCTGCCGACGACCTTGACGTGCTCGTGCCGGTCGCGGAGCCGGCGCACCTCGTCGGCCAGGTCCGGGCCGAGCTGCGTGGAACCGGCCCAGGACAGGTCCGGGTTGCCGCGCGAGGCCACGTACTTGGGGATGCCGTTGAAGAGCGGGCCGAAGCCGCCGCCCTCGTCCTCCTTCACCTGGGGCCAGTAGCCGGCGAAGATGTCGTAGGTCCGGCGGCCCAGCAGCAGGGCGTCGGTCCCCTCGTACGCGGCGTCGATCTGCGCGCCGGCGACCTCGTCGATCAGGGGCGCCTGCCAGCCGCCGAACGGGAAGCCGCCCTCCGGGTCCTCCTCCGGGCCGCCGGGCGCCTGCCCGACGAGGTCGAGGGTGGCGAACATCGCGATGTTGATCTGGCCCATGGCTTGCTCCCGGTGCGTCGGTCCTCTTCCGTCAAAGAGATAGACCGGCGGGGGCCGCGGAACTCATCGCCGCGCCGGGATCCGGTTTCCGCCGGGCCGGACGGGCCTGCTTCGGGCGGCCTTTGACAACGTTTTCCCAGAGTGGGCCCGGCAATCTTGCCGCACGTCTTCCGCAACATTGCCGTCATGTGAAATGTTACATGTCACACGTCAACGGCCCGTGTTCTCCCCAGCACGCGCCCCACGGCCCCGGAGGCCCCCACAGATGCATCCGTTCCGGATATCGACGACCGGCGCGCGCAGAATCCCTGCGCTCGGCGCGGCGGTCTTCATCGCCCTCGGCCTGTTCGCACCGCAGAGCCAGGCCGCCCCCGTCGGCGCCGCGGCCGCCGGCAAGCACGTCCGCAAGGCCCCGGCCGCGGCGCCGCGGTCGATCCCGGTCCCGAAGTCGCCCGATGCCCTGCGCAAGGCCTCCCGCTTCCACCTCTCCGCGCAGGACGGCGCCGGGGAGTTCACCCCGCCCGCCCCGGCCGTCAAGCCCCTCAAGACCGCCAAGCTGTCCCCGAGCGCCGCGGCCGACGCGTGCAGCGACCTGTCGGGCGTGATCAACGGCACCGGCACCACCCTGGTCCAGGCGCTGACGGCGCTGCCCCAGATCCCCTGTACCTACCCGCTGTTCAACCTCACCGGCGACGACGCCCGCAAGGCCTTCCGCGAGCCGCAGATGGTGACCGTCGCCAACGCGCTGCGCGACGCGGCCGCCTCGTACACGGGCGACAACCGCGCCAGGGTCGGCCAGTTGGTGATGTTCCTGCGCGCCGGCTACTACGTGCAGGAGAACAACAGCGCCGCGGTCGGCGCCTACGGCCCGGCCCTGGACACCGCCGCGCGCGGCGCACTGGACGCCTTCTTCGCCGCCCCGCACAGCAAGGACGTCACCGACGCCAACGGCGAGATCCTCAACGAGGCCGTCACCCTGATCGACAGCACCCACCTGGCCGGCCGCTACGCCGGGGTCGTCAAGTGGATGCTCGGCGGCTACTCCGGCACCTGGCCCGCCCAGATGAACCTCGCCATGCAGCACGTCGAATGGGTCGTCCAGAACGGCTTCAAGGCCAAGAACGACGACCGCGGCTGGCGCGCCGCCCTCAAGGCCGACCCCGCCCTCCTCGACACCTGGGCCGGCTTCATCACCCGCAACGGTTCTCAGCTCAACCGCCTGGACGTGGTGAGCAACGTCGGCCGCTACCTCGGCTACGCCCTCGACGTCCCCGAGCTCAAGGACCGGGTCCGGCCGCTGCTCAAGGACCTGATCAACCGGTACCCGAACGTCGGCCCCACGGCGCCGATCACCATGAACCTGGGCTGGTACACGCGCCAGTACGACAAGGGCAACTGCGCCGCCTACGCCATCTGCGACCTCGGCAGCCGGGTGCTCCCGGCGATCCTGCCGATCCAGCACACCTGCACCCCGGGCCTGAAGATCCGCGCCCAGGACATGTCCCCCGGCCAGCTGGAGAGCACCTGCACCAGCCTGGTCAACGAGGACGCGTACTTCCACCGCATCATCGGCGACAAGGGCGCGATCCCCGGTGACCTGAACACCGACCTGGAAGTGGTCGTCTTCGACGACTACACCAACTACTCGCTGTACGCCTGGGCGATCTACGACATCGACGTCGACAACGGCGGCATGTACGAGGAGGGCAACCCGGCCGTCGCCGGCAACCAGGCCCGCTTCATCGCCCACGAGGCCGACTGGCTGCGTCCGGACTTCCAGATCTGGAACCTCAACCACGAGTACACCCACTACCTCGACGGCCGCTTCAACATGGCGGGCGACTTCGAGGCCGGCATCACCACCCCGACCATCTGGTGGGTCGAGGGCATCGCGGAGAACATCTCCTTCGGCTACCGGGGCCAGCGCAACGCCGACGCGATCGCCGAGGCCGGCAAGCAGACCTACAAGCTGAGCCAGCTCTTCGACACCGTCTACGGCCAGGACGAGGACCCCGACGTCAACTCGAACCGGGTCTACCGGTGGGGCTGGCTCGCGGTCCGCTACATGCTCCAGGAGCACCGCGGCGACGTCGAGACGATCCTCGGCAAGTACCGCGCCGGTGACTGGAACGGCGCCCGCACCTTCATCAAGCAGACCATCGGCACCTCCTACGACGCGGGCTTCGCCACCTGGCTGACGACCACCTGCGCCACCGCCGACTGCGGCCCGCTGCCGGACGCCCCGGCCGTCCCGCAGACCCCGCAGTGCACCTTCGCCGACACCCGGCAGTTCGACCAGAACTGCCGCCGGGACGGGCTGGCCGCCGCCACCGGCAACTACAGCTACCACTTCGTGTACCTGCCGGCCGGCGTCAAGCAGCTGACCATCACCAGCAGCGGCGGCACCGGCAACGCCGACCTGTACTACGGCGGCGGGAACTGGGCCACCACCGGCAGCTACCAGGCGAAGTCCACCGGCGCCGACAACGCCGAGACCCTGACCATCGCCAACCCGCCGGCCGGCTGGGTCTACTTCAGCCTCTCCGCCACCCAGTCCTTCACCGGCGTCACCCTCACCACCCAGACCAGGTAACACCCCGGTCCGCCCCCCCGGCGGCCCACGCCCTCCTCCCGGAGCCCGCGTGGGCCGCCGTCCGCGTCCCCGCACACCGGCCGCCCCTCGTGCGACCGGCCCGCACGCGGGCGTCCGTACTGGGGCAGCGGGGCCGGACGGGGGGCGCTCGGGGCGTCCGGGTGGGCGTGTGGGCCGGTCGGGCGTGCGCCGAGTTGCCGTGGCGGGGGGCCGGTGCTTGCTTGGACGGGGTAATGCTCCCGGTCCGCGGGGGCACCGCGGACCAGGAGGAACCCGTGAAGTTCGCGCAGATCATCGACTTCGAGACCGAGCGCGCCGACGAGTTGCGCGAGGCCATCCGCCGGTACGAGGAGACGGCCCGGGCCCAGGGCCGCAAGCCGGCCCCCACCCACCGCACGCTCCTGCGCGACCGCGCCAACCCGAACCGCTACCTGGCCGTCATCGAGTTCGACTCGTACGAGGACGCGATGGCCAACAGCAACGCACCGGAGACCGGCGAACTGGCCGCGACGCTCGCCTCCCTCTGCACCCGCCCGCCCGCCTTCACCGACTGCGACCTGACCGAGTCCGAGGACCTGTAACACCCGGCCGCCCACGGACGGCGCGACGACCGGGTGACGGCCGTGGTCGGCCGCCACCCGGTCGTCGTCGGCGGGGTTGCGTCGTGGCGGCCCCGCTACGGGGCGATCTCGAAGGTGGGGGGCCGGAGTCCGGCGAGACAGCGGGTGTCCGGCGCGCCCGGGTCGTCGAAGAACGACGTGGTGATCGTCTGCGCGCACCGCGAGTCGGCGAAGACCACGTGGGCGACGTAGGGGATCGTGACTGCCGTGGAGCGGCTGAGCGTCCGGGCGACGTACGCCCCGTTGCTCGGCGCGGTCTGGGCGTCGAAGCCGCCGGACAGGGCCAGGGTCGGGATGTCACTGTGCGTCACGTCCCGGATCCACGGGGGCGCGGGGGGAACGTCCCAGGCGCGGCAGTCGTCGTGGAGCCAGGCGAGCTGCGGGGCGTTGGCCAGCATCGAACGGGGGAAGGACGGGAACGCCCGCCGCCCGCCGCGGATCACCTCCTCCGTGCTCTCGTACGGTGTCCACTGGCTGCAGAAGACGCCGTAGACGAGCCCGTGGGAGACGCGTCCGATGGCCTGCGGGCTGTACTTGCCGCCCGCCAGCTGTTCGGCGATCCGCTGCGGGTCGCCGTGGGCCAGTTCGTCGAGGGAGCGGGGCACTCCGGCCGCCACGTGGGTGGCGGAGGTCAGCCAGCCGACCAGGTTCGCTCCGTCGATCACGACCTTCACGGGCTCGGGCCGTCCCGGGACGGTGACGGTGGTGGTGAGCGGCTTGGCCTCCAGTTCGCTGACGAGGCGCAGGAAGGTGCCCTTGAGGTTCGGGTAACGGGTGTTGCAGGCGGGCTGCTCCGCGCAGGCCTTGAACACGCCGTCGAAGCCCTCACGGGCCGCCTTCCAGGTCACGGCTCCGCCGCCGAGGGACGGCGGCAGGATGCCGTCGATGCCGACCGACCGGATGCCCTTGGGGTGCAGGCGCATGTAGTTGAGCGCGAGTTGGGTGCCGTAGGAGATCCCGAAGACGTTCCACTTCTTCACGCGTAGGGTCTTGCGAAGGGCGTCGTAGTCGGCAGAGCTCTCGATGTCGTTGTAGGCGGCGGGCTCGGCCCCCTGGTCGACCACCCGGTCGCGGCAGGCCCGCGTCGCGGCCACGTGCAGGCGCCTGGTGGACGGCGCGTTGGAGACGAGGCCGAGGGCGCGGGCGTTGAACTCGTCGATGTTCGGGCAGGTGAGTGCCGGGTCGGCCGAGTAGGTGCTCCGCTGGGACATGAAGATCACGTCGCGGTCGCGGTTCAGGCCGCCGGCGAGCGCCATCGGGATCTCGGAGACCGCGTCGTCACCGGGGCCGCCGGCGAACCACACGATCGGGTCGGGGGCCGGGGTCCTGGTCTCGGCGGGCATGATCGCGACCGCGAGGGTGATCTTGCGTCCCTTGGGCCGGGCGTGCTCCTCGGGCACGGTGAGCGTGCCGCAGCGGGCCCGCGCGAGGTCGGGGATCTGGTCCGCGGTCCGGGGGCAGGGGCCCGGTTCGTAGTGGGCGCTGCCCACCGTACGGGCGACCGTGCCGATCGGGCCGCCGGCGCCGGACTCGGCTCGTGCGGGCATCGCGGCGAGGCCGACGACGAGGGCGCCGGCCGTGGCGCCGGCCAGGGTCGCCGGGAGCCTGCGCCCGGTGCGGGGGCGGTGGGTGGGCAGGGGGGACGTCATCGGCTCTCCAGCTCAGGGGTGATGGTCATCGGCGGGGGTGTCAGTCCGGCCACGCAGGTGGTGTCGGGCGCGGTGGGCCGGTCGAGGAAGGAGGTCAGGACGCTCGCCGCGCAGGGCGACCGGGGCACCACGAAGTGCCCGATGCCGGGGATCGTCACGGAGGTCGAGCGGTGCAGCGTCCGGGCCGCGAACTGCGCCCAGCTGGCCCCGGTCTTCAGGTCGAAGGTGCCTCCGATGGCGAGCGCCGGTACCTTGCTCTGCGTGGTCACCCGCTGGACGGGGGTGCGGTCCGGGACGTTCCAGGCGCGGCAGACGTCGTGCTCGAACGGCAGCTGCGGGGCCTGCGCCAGCACCGAGTCCGGCCAGCCGGGGAAATTGCGGCGCCCGGCCTTCAGAAGGTCCTTCTTGGAGAAGCCCGGCACCCATTCGGCGCAGGCCACCGACTGCGTCAGCCCGTGGGCGGTCTCGCCGATGACGGGTGTCGCACCGGCGGCGCGAGCCTGCGCGAGGCGTTCGGGACGCCCGTGGGCGAGTTCGTCGAGGGCCGCGGGGACGTCCACGGCCGGCAGCGTGGAGCCGTCGCTGACGATCATGTTCACCAGCGTGCCGCCGTCGATGACCACCGTCACCGGACCCCCGCCGCCGGGCGGTGTCACGCTCAGCCTGAGGGGGTTCGCCTCCAGCCGCTTCACCTGCTCCGTCAGTGTGCGGTACGGGTCCGGATAGCGGCTCTTGCAGCGGGGCTGGGCCGCGCAGGCGGCGAGGATCCCGTCAAGCCCCTCCCGGGCGCTGTCCCAGGTCCACGGCAGGCTGACGATCTGTGGCGGGACGACCGAGTCGATCGCCACCGAGCGGACGCCCTGGGGGTGCCGGCGCAGGTAGGTGAGGGCCAGGTCGGTGCCGTACGAGTAGCCGTAGACGTTCCACTTCCTGATGCCCAGGGCCGTGCGGAGGTCGGCGAAGTCTGCGGCGTTCTCGGTGGAGTTGTAGGCGGCCAGGTCGACGCCGTCGGCGGCCAGCCGGTCCCGGCACTCCTTGGCTGCGCGGACCCGGAGCCGCCCGGTCGAGGGTGCGTCGTAGACCAGCCCCACGGATTCCGCTTCGAACCGGTCGAGCTCCGGGCACAGGAGGCTCGGCTGCGCGTCGGGACCGCCGCGCTGGGTCATCACGATCAGGTCGCGGTCGCGGTTCACACCGGAGGCGACGAGGAAGGGGATGGCGCCGAGCGCATCGCCGCCGGGGCCGCCTTCCATGAAGACCACCGGGTCATGGGCCGGCCTCGCCGACGTGGCCGGGACGGTCGCGACGGTCAGCCGGATGGTCCGTCCGTGGTGGCGGGAGCGGTTCTCGGGCACCTCCAGGAACCCGCAGCGCCCGGGTACGGGGTCCGGCTTCTGGGGGCAGGGCGCGGGCACGTACCGTGCGTGATGCGCCGGCTCGGACTGGCCGTCAGGGCCGGTCAGGGCGCTGGCCGGTGCGGAGCCGACGGCGCCGAGGACGGCCAGACCGGCCGCCGCGAATGCCGCCGCCCCGGTGCGGGCGCCCTTCGCCCGGCCGCGCAGCCCCGGCCGCCCACGGCTGGGACCGCGTTCGCTTCCCGCGGGTGGCAGGACGCCATCCGTTCCGGTGACGTGTTCCGTCATGTGTTCGTGTCCCTCTCGCATCCTGGGCCGCCTCCGGCCGCGCGGCTGTGTCCCGGCCGGCGAGGCCGCACGGTTCGGACGGGGACACGTCGGCCAGCGTGCGGGCGCCGGGTGGCCCCCGCCACTCGCGGGCGCCACTTGGAGCAGGCGCAGGCTCGCCCGAGCGCCGGGCCGTCGATATTCGTTCGGTGGATGGCGGGGCGGGCGGCAGACTGGGCGGGTGTGCAGCTACCGCGTGATCAGGAATCCGCCGGGGCCGGACCGTTACGGTCGGCTCGTGGTGCAGACGGGTGACCTCTCCCCCGCCGTCTGGCTGACCGAACGGCAGTCGGGGCAGGGGGAGTTCATGACCGTGGCCGGGGCGACCGCCGTGGGCTTCGCGGCGTACGCGCGGGTCCTGCACCCGGCTCATCTCGACGAGCGGCCGGTGCGCTGGGAGGCCGTCGGGGCGGCGTACGGGCGCAGGCCGGGCGGGGCGGTGCGGTGGCACGAACTGATCGGCGTGACCCGGGACGAGTCGTACGGCGACGTGTCCCTGCCGGGCGTCTGGGACGAGGAGCCCGGCGAGGGGCCCACCCCGCCGGACGTGGCGCGCGCCCTCGTGCCGGTCCTCGCCCGGCACACCGGCACCCCGGAGCGGTGCTGGTACGCGCTGTGGGAGGGGTACGGCCGCTGGGAGTGGTACGCGGTGCCGCGGTTCGAGACCCCCCACCGCGGCCGGGTGCTGATGGCCGGCCCGCTCGCGGACGCCGACTCACCCACCTCCCTCGACCCGTACGCCGAACTCCCCGACCTGTGGTGGCCCGAGGACCGCGCCTGGTGCCTCGGCGGGGACGTGGACCTGCGGAGCACCTACGTGGCCGGCTCGGAGGCCCTGATCACCGACCTCCTCGCCGACCCGTCCCTGGAAGCCCACCGGGTCTCCCCGACCGACCCGCTCGACTAGGACTTGTCCGGCCGGTCATGTTCGGAGCCAGATGAAGCCGGTGCAGCCCCGGGCAGGACCGGCAATGGCGACTTCAGTACCTGTCCGGCCCCGGCTCGCGGCGGGTCACCAGCACGACCGCGGGTCTTGTACGTGCTCTGGCGAGTGCCGGTCCTCTCCCCTGCCCAGGCCGGTCCGGACCAGGAAGCCGGGGTCCACCTCCCATGGCGGGGCAGCGGTGTGCACCCGCTGGGTGCCGGGGATGCCCACCTCGACGAGGGCTCCGCCGCGGAACATCCACAGACCGAACAGGTCGTCGTCCTCGTCGTGCAGCATGACCTGCACGCAGGCGGGCTCGTTCCACGGCAGGGACTCCAGGTCCTTGAGGATGCCGCGGCGCCGGTTCCATCGCTCGAACTCGATGTACCAGCCCCCTACGAACCAGGGGATCTGCACGAAGCAGCCCTGCCAGGTGCGGGCCTCGTCCGGCCGCGTCAGCGGCTCCATCACCTCGTCCTCGTATCGCGCCAACACGATGACCTGCGCCATTCTGCTCATGCCCACATGTCACACCGTGCCGGGTAGCGAGGGCAATCGGGTTGGGGACCCGGAGCCGTCCGGGCTCCTTCCGTACACCGGCAGGAACGGCCGTAGCCGTTCCCACTCTGCACTGCTCAGTTCACCCCGCCCCATGTCCACCTGAAACGATGCGTGGCCGGGAGCAGTCACGTGATCGACCTGGAGCGGCTGGGGCCGATCACGGGATCATTCTTGAGGCGGCCCGATGACCGACTGACCGATCTGCTCTGCCAGCCAGGAAGCGTGCCGTTCCTCGGACCCGTCGCGATTCCTACGGCGTACGTGGACCAGCACAGTGTGGTCATCGGAGCACTGGTCGAGGCCTCGGGTTCGGCAGTTGAACAGCAAAGAGACCCGGGCGTTATCGGCTTCGCCGTGGATGTCACGGTCGGGTACGTCGGGCCAGAGCAAGCCGGACCACCAGATCTCGCCGATGTTCGGGCCCACCAAGGCAGCGAAGTCCTCCTCGACGCTGCCCACGGGCCGGTACTCCATCGACGCCCAGAGCGGCAGATGCGAGGAGAGGAAGTCCCGATCGGTGGAGAGGTCGGGCGCGTGTACTCCGCCGTGCAAACCCGTCGGGTCGGAAGGATCCCGCGCCCAGTCCTCGACGTCCTCTTTCCGGAACCAGGCATCCGGCAGCGCCTCGCGGATCCGCAACACTTCCGGGACGGTGCACAGTTCGACGTCCACTGACACCTCCGCGTACTGCCGGTCGCCCACTGCCACAAGCTGACGCGCCACGTGCAGTGCCAGTACCGGGTCGGTGGTGCGGAAGATCGGGTACGCGATGGGGTTGGACATGCGAGCACCCTGCCATAGCCGACAGCGGACGAAGATCCATTTCCTGTGGGGCCCAATCAGGATCGCTCTCACCGGCTTGTTACATGATCGCCCGGACAGGTCCCAGGCCCGGGCCCGGGGGGGCAGGGGCTCGGTCAGGTGCGCCGGTCGGATGCGTTTCTGAAGTCCAGCGTGGCCCTGGCCGCCTCGGACAGTTCGCCGACGCCGTTCTGCACGAACGTGCCGAGGGTGTCGGCGTCGCTCCAGACGCAGATGGACATCGAGGGGCGGTCCTCGTAGTGCCCGCAGGCCAGCCGGCCACCGAGCGGGCCGGCCGGGTACTCCGCGGCGTCACTGCTCTTGGCCCCGGCGAAGAAGTTGCGGAACTCCTGCGTGATCGAGTCCCGGCGCTTCTCCGCGGCCAGCTTCTGCGACCACTGCGTGGTGTCGACGTGGAGGATGCCGTCGACGCGGCCGTCGGCGTCACGGTCGTAGTACCAGGTGCGGCCCCGGGGGAGGCGTCCGGCTTCCGCCTGGCGGTAGGCAGCGGCCTGCTCCTCCGTCATCAGCCGGTAGCCGTCCAGGGCCGCGGGCGCCGTGACGGTGCGCGGACGGGTGGCGACGTCGGCTTCCACCGGGCCGGCCGAGGCGCTGGCGGTCTCGGCCGCGCGCGGCTCCGGCTGGTACCGGAGTACGGCGTTGACCACCGCGGCCGCCCCGAGCGCGCCCAGGACGATCAGCACGGTGCGGCGCCGGCGCACCCGCAGCGCCGCGGTGCGCGCGTCGGGGGTCACTCCGGGAGCCGGTACCCGGACCCGCCGCCAGGAGCCGGTGGCGAACCAGATCCCGACCAGCAGCACGGCGACGGGCACCAGGAATCCCAGGGCCCTCCCGCTCTGGTACGCCTCGGAGGTGGTGTCGACGGACAGGTAGATCATCACCGCCGTATCGTACGCGTGTCCGAAATCCTGGGTCGTCGGAGGTGGACGCGGCGGACGTGCCGTGCCGTCACGGCTGTCGGGAGGCCGGCCAGGAGGAGGGACAGGCCCACCGGGAACACCCCGGCCCACGTCGAGGGTGAGACGTAGGCGGTGCCGGAGGTGCCGTCCACCAGCCACGCGCGGACCGGTGGCGCATCGAGGTCGCCCTCGACGGGGACCCGGAACGACGAGCCGCCGTCGTCCGGGGTGAAGGTCCCCGAGCAGGACGTCGACGTGCCCGCGTTGGCCACGGTGTTGTCGTACGTCCGGCAGTCGGGTTCGGTCACCGTGCCGGGCTCGCCCCACAGCGCCGTCCGAAGCTCCGCGGTGAAGTTCGCCAGTACGACGTAGGCCAGCACCAGCCCGATCAGACAGGCCAGCGCCAGCCACGGGGCGGGGCCGACCTGCTCTCCCCCGCCCTCCGGCCCGTTCAGGGCCTTCCCACCCTCGCTCATCCCCACCCCCGGATCGCCGACGGACCTGCATGGTGACCGAGCCGAGCCGCCCCCGGAAGCCCGCCATGACGCACGGGCGGGCTCGCGGGCGTCAGCTCAGGCCCGGGGAGCCGCTGGTGCGGCGGTCGAGGAGGACGTGCTGGCTCGACCACGAGGAGCCGTTGAAGGTGGACCACCAGATGTGGTCGTCCGGGCCGGTGCCGCGCCAGGCCATGTACAGGCGGCCGGCGCCCCGGCCCAGGGCCGGGTAGTTGCCGGTCCGGCGGTCGTCCAGGAGGTGCTGGGCGGACCAGGAGGTGCCGTTGTACGTGGACCACCAGATGTGGTCGTCGGGTCCGGTGCCGCGCCAGGCCATCACCAGCGTCCGGCCGTACGCGCCCAGGGTGGGCCAGCCGGTGGAGCGGCGGTCGGCCAGCACCCGCTGGCCGGACCAGGAGGTGCCGTTGAAGGTGGACCACCAGATGTGGTCGTCCGTGCCCACGCCGTGCCAGGCCATGACGAGCTTGCCGCCCGCCGACCCCAGCGCCGGCGCCCCCACCGCCCGGCGGTCGTCCAGCACCCGCTGGCCCGACCAGGACGTGCCGTTGAAGGTGGACCACCAGATGTGGTTGTCGGGCGTGGTCCCGCGCCAGGCCATGACCAGCTTGCCGTTGGACACGCCGAGGGCCGGCGCGTAGGTGCTGCGCCGGTCGGCGAGCTGCTTGGGGGTGGTCCAGGAGCTGCCGTTGTACCGGGACCACCAGATGTGGTCGTCCGCGCCGTACCCGCGCCACGCCATGTAGGTGCGGCCGTTGAGGTGGATCAGGTCGGGATCCCGGGCGGTGGTCGCCGGGAAGCCCCTCTGGTCGGTCCACCGGCCGTTGACCACCTTCGACCAGTAGATGTTCGGGTCGCTCCCGGTCCCCCGCCAGGCCATGTAGCCGGTGTCCGGCGCGGTGCTCGCGGCGGTGGCGCCCGCCGGGGCCGGTCCCAGCAGGGCGACCGACGCGAGCAGCGCGGCGGCCAGCCGGCGCGTCACGTTCGTACCCGTCCCCATGTACGTCCCCCTCTGTCGGTACGGAGCCGATCGGCGGACCCAGCATGGCGGGCGGCACGTCCCGCGTACAGCGGTCGGCGGGATCCGAGGGGGGCGTGCGGAGGTGCGCGTGCCAGACTCGCCCCGACCGGCGGGTTACCGCCGGGTATTCGACTGGTCGAGAGGCGGCACGCGCATGGCGGACCACGATCTGACGGGTTTCGAGCAGGGCACCTTCACCTACGAGGGCACGGAGCGGCGGGTGCTGCGGCGCGGCAGCGGGCCGGCGGTGATCGTGATCGCCGAGATACCGGGGATCACGCCGAAGGTACTGGAGTTCGCGGACCGGGTGGCGGCCATCGGCTGCACGGCGGTGCTGCCGGTGCTCTTCGGGCGGCCCGGCCGCGATCCGCACCCCGACGCGCGCGGCAAACTGGGCGCCGCGGGCTATGTCAACTCCTCCATCCTCAAGGTCTGCGTGAGCCGGGAGTTCACCGTGCTCGCCACCGGCCGCAGCTCCAAGGTCGTCTCCTGGCTGCGCGCCCTGGCCGCCGAGGAGCACGAGCGGTGCGGCGGTCCGGGGGTGGGGGCCGTGGGGATGTGCCTCACCGGCGGTTTCGCCCTGGCGATGGCCACCGACCCCCGGCTGCTGGCGCCGGTGCTCTCGCAGCCCTCGCTGCCGCTGCCGGTCACCGCGGGCCGGTCCCGGACCATCGACGTCTCCCCCGAGGAACTGGCCGTGGTCCGCGGCCGCTGCGAGCGGGAGGGGCTGCAGGTCCTGGGGCTGCGCTTCCGGGGCGACAAGTTCGTGCCCGAGGACCGCTTCGCCTTCCTCACGCGCCAACTCGGCGACGGTTTCGTGGCCGTGGAACTCGACGACGACACGGCCAACCCCGATTCCCTGATGCCCGCCCACTCCGTGCTCACCGAGCACCTGGTCGACTCCCCCGGCGAGGCCACCCGGGCGGCGCTGGACCAGGTGCTCGACCTGTTCCGCAGCCGCCTGCTGGACGAAGCGCTGCCGGGCTCCGCACCCGCGCCCGGCCGCAGTTGATCCCCCGCTCGACAGGACGGGCGAGTGAAGCGACCATCAGCCCCAGTTACGGGGATCTGACGGGCGTGACGTGAAGGTCTGGTGCCGGACCGTCCTGGGCAGACGGTCCGCACCGTGCCCGCGACAGCAGGGGAGATGCCGTGCTTCGAGGAGTGACGGATACGGGGACGACCACCCCGGGCGCCGAGGAGACCTCGGCGGGACCGCTGATCGGCCGGGCGGCCGAACTCGACGGCCTGGTGGGGCTCTTGGCGACGGGACGCCGGAGCGGACGGGTCGCGGTGGTCGAGGGGACCGCCGGCATCGGCAAGACCCGGCTGCTGTCCGCCCTGGCCGAACGGGCCGCGGCGGCGGGCCGGGAGGTGCTGCGGGCGGCGGCCACGCCCGCCGACGCCGAAGTGCCGTACGGGCTGCTGATGCACGCGTTCTACCACACCACGGCCCTGGACCTGCTGGAGGAGTTCGGCGATCTGCCGGCCGCCGGTGCCTCCCAGCGCCACCGCAGGCACCGGCGGCTGCGGGACGCCCTGTTGGAGCACGCCGAGCTCACTCCGGTGGTCCTGGTCCTGGACGACCTCCAGTGGGCCGACGAGGAGTCGCTGCGGGTCCTGGAGCACCTGCTGCGGGGGCCGTCCGACGAGCGGCTGGGCTTCGTCCTGGCGCACCGCTCGGGCGGCTGCCCGCCCTGGCTCGCCCGCACCCTCGGGGACGCCGCCGTGCTGCGGATCGCGCTCGGTCCGCTCGCCCCGGCCGACGCGGCGCGGCTGCTGCCCGGCGCGCCGCCCGCCCGGGAGCGCCAGCTGATCGCTGCGGGCCGCGGCAACCCCCGCCAGCTGCGCGCCCTGCACTCCCTGACGGCCGCCCTCGCCACCGACCTCGCCGACGACCTGGCGGCCGAGCTGGCCTCCGGCGACCCCCGCTCGGCGGGCCTGCTCGACGACTGGTACCCGGACCCGGACCTGCTCGGGGAGTTCGACGCCCTCTCGGGCCCGGCCCGCGCCGTGCTGCAGGCCGCCGCCGTGGCGGGCCCGGCCTTCGACGCCGCGCTGCTCGCGGAGGTGGCGGTGCTGCCGGCCCGGCAGGTCCGCGTCGCCCTCGACGAGCTGGCCGGCCACGGCTGCGTGGTCGGCACCGCCGGGTGGTACCGCTTCGGCCGGCCGCTGCTGGGGTCGGTGGGGTACCGCCTGGCCGGTCCGGGCTGGCGGGTCGAGGCGCACCGCCGGGCCGCCGGCCACCTCGACCGGCGCGGGGCCGCCCCGGGCGACTGGGCCGCGCACGTGGAGCACGTGGCGTACACGGCCTCGGACGCGGAGCTGGCCCGGCTGGTCGAGATCGCGCGGGCCGAGCTGCACCAGGCGCCCGAGACCTGCATCCGGCGGCTGCGGACCGTGCTGCGGGTCCTCGCCGACCGCGGGGACAGTGTTCAACTGCGGCGGGCCGCGGTGCTGTTGGGGCGGGCCCTGACGGTCACCGGCCGGCTGGACGAGGCCTCCGAGGTGCTGCGCCCGCTGCTCTCCGTCGCGGAGGGAGGTGCCACGGCCGCCGCGGACCTGCTCGCGCTGGGCGAACGGCTGCGCGGCCGGGGCGAACGCGCCTACCGGCTGCTGCGCGAGGCGGGCCTCACCACCGATGCGCCGTCCGGTGCCGGCGCGGCCCCCCGGGGGCCCGCCGGCACCCCGGACGGTGCGGCCCCCGCCCTGCGGCCGGTCACCCCGGTGGAGACGGGGATCAGCCTGGCCAGACGGGAGATGATGAACGGGGGCTGGGACCGATGTCTGGGCCGCCTCGACGCCCTCGACATTCCGGCGGACCGCCCCGAACTCAGCGCGGCCGCGCATGCGTTGCGCAGCCTCAGCCTCATCATCCGGGGCGAGGTGACCGGCGCCGCCGACGCCCTCGACTCGGCGGAGCGGCTGGCCGACTCCCTCACCCCCGACGAGCAGTTGCGGCTGCTGGGCGGACTGCCCGACCTGTGCTGGGCGGAGATCCTTCTGGAGCGCCCGCACCGGTGCGCCCGCCGGGTCGAGGAGGCGATCTCGCTGGCCGAGACCCACCGGCACCGCTACATGCTGCCGGAGCTGTACGTCGTCCGGGCCGCCCTGCTGGCCCAGTCCGGCCCGATGGAGGAGGCGCTGGCGGCTGCGGACCGGGCGCTCGAACTGGGCCGGGCGCTGGGCACCACGGAGATGCTGGCGCCGGCCGCGGGCCTGCGGCTGCGGGCGGTGGTGTGGGGGGCCGGCCCCGAGCACGCCGGTCCGGCGCTGGCCCTGCTGGAGGGCTACCCGGAGCCGGAGACCTGGATGTGGGCCGGCTTCGTACGGCACGTCCGGATCGAGGCGGCGCTGGCCCTGGGCACCCCGATCCCGCCGGCGGAGGCGGTCCGGCTGCTGGGCTCCCCCAACGGGACGCGCACCGACCCGATGTCCGTCAACGGCCATGCGCTGGCGGCCGAGTTCTGGGCGCGGGAGGGGGACGTCGAAGCGGTCGCCGGGCACGTCGCGCAGGCGACCGGCGTCCGGGTCCCGGGCCTGGCGATCACCGCGGCGGTGGCGCAGCTCGCCGAGGCCCGGCTGGCGGCCGTACGGGAACAGCACGAGTGGGCCACCGAGCTCGCGGGCCGGGCCGGCGACCAACTGGCCGCGGCCGGGATGCCGGTCAAGGCCGGCCAGGCGTACCTGGTGGCGGCACGCTCCGCCCTCGCCCTGGGGCGCACGGACGGCTTCGACCGGGCCGCGGCCGCCGCCGAGGGCCAGTTCGAGCGGGCCGGCGCCCACGGGCTGCGGAGGACGGCGACGGAGCTGCGCCAGGCACACCCGGCCGCCGGCTCCCCCGCCGGCCGCCCGGACGGCCACCGGGCGGGCCCCGCCGGGGGCCTGCCGCACCCGGCGGACCGGGCGGAGCCGCCGCTGCGGCCCGGCGGGCCGGCCGACTCCGTGCTGTCCGCCCGGGAGCGCGAGATCGCGGGCCTGGTGCTCGAAGGGCTCACCAACCAGGACATCGCGGCCCGGCTGTTCGTGAGCGTCCGTACCGTGGAGACCCATCTGACGCGGGTCTACAACAAGTTGGGCATCGCCCGCCGCGGCGCGCTCGCCCGCGCGCTGGACGCGGCGTGACCCGCCACCGCTAGACCGCCGCACCCGGCGACGGCCCCGGCCCCTCCCCCGACGTACCCGCGGGGCGGGGGCCGGGGCCGCGTCGTTTCCGGGTCCCCGTACGTACGTGTCGTGGTTTCCCGCAGTCCCGCCGCGGGCCGCCGGATACGGGTCCGTCCTGCGGGAATCCACGATCTGCCGGGCCCACCCGCCGCATTAGCGTCCTTCCTGTGACCGGCGGACCGCCGGAGTACACGGCCCCACACCCCTCGATCCGCCGGCGCGGCGTCGCCCGCCCGCGGTCGGACGGGGTGCGGTGGCCGGCACGGCACACGGACGGGAGGCAGCAGGTGCAACAGGTCGCAGGGGCGAGCGAGAAGCACGCGACGGCCGGCTCGGCGGACGGTTTCGGTCTGCGGGGCGTGGCACAGGCGGTCCTCGCCGAACAGGGCGCGCAGGGGTGGACCGTCACCGAGGACGACGCCTGGTGCCGGGTGATGCCGCCGGAGCGACAGGAGCGCGTCCAGGGCTGGAAGCTGCACCTGTCGGCGACCCGGCTGTCGGCGCCCGAGGTGGTGCACCGCGCGGCGACCGTGCTGGTCGCGGCCGGCTGCGGCTTCAAGTTCGCCAAGAGCATCGCGGTGGTCGAGGAGATGACCTCGGACCGCTACGACCGCGCCCAGTGCGGCAAGATCGTCACCTGCTACCCGGCGGACGACGAGCAGCTGCGGGCGCTGGCCGCGGCCCTGGACGAGGCCACCGCCGGACTGCCCGGCCCGGCCATCCTCTCCGACCGCCCGCTGCGGCCGGGCAGCCTGGTGCACTACCGCTACGGCGTGTACGGCGGGGTGCCGGTACTGACCAACGACGGCAGCCACCAGCTGCGGATCCAGGCGCCGGACGGCACCACGATGGAGGACCTGCGCAAGCCGTGGTTCAGCCCGCCGGCCTGGGCCGTGTCCCCCTTCCCCGCGGAAGCCGCGGCCGCGCCCGCCGCGCCCAGGACGCCCGGACCGGTCCTGCTGGCCGACCGGTTCGAGATCCGCGAGGCGATCCGGCACTCGGCCCGCGGCGGCATCTACCGCGGGCTCGACCACCGGACCGGGGCCGAGGTGGTGGTGAAGCAGGCCCGGGCGCACGTCGGCACCCGGGTGACCGGCGAGGACGCCCGGGACGCACTGCGCCGCGAGTCCGCCGCACTGGCCCGGCTCGAGGGGATCGCCGCCGCGCACATCGACCTGCTCGACGTCGACGGGCACACCTTCCTGATCCAGGAGTCCCTGCCCGGCGCCACCCTCACCCAATGGGTGCAGGACGAGCTGGACCGCACCGACCGGAGCGCCGGCCTGGCCCCGGCGCTGGTGGTGGCGACCGCCCGGCGGCTCTCCGCGCTGCTGGCGCGGGTGCAGGCGCTGGGCGTGGTGTACCGGGACTTCACCCCGAACAACATCATGGTGGGCCCGGACGGCGGACTGCGCCTGATCGACCCGGAGTTGGCGGTGCGCCCCGGACAGTGGACCACCCGCGGCTTCACCGAGGGGTTCGCCGGTCCCGAGTTGGCCCGCGGGCCGCGCTTCGGCCCGGCGCCCGGCCTCGAGTCGGACCTGTACGCCCTGGGCGGGGTCCTCTTCTACCTGTCCGTCGGCAGCGCGCCCGCCTTCCCGGAGGACCGCCCGCTGCCGTCCTCCCGGCGGCAGCAGGTGACCGGACTGCTCACCATGAGCGCGGTCCACAACCGGGCGGTCCGCCTGCTGGCACCGGCCGTGCTCGGCCTGACCCACGACGACCCGGGGGCCCGCTGGACCCTCGACCGGCTCGACGCGTTCCTGGCCGGGATCGACCTCGACGCACCCGCCGCCTCTCCTTCCGCCGAGGGGGTTCCGGACCGGGCGGACGGCGAACTGCCCGCCGACCGGCTGGACCCCCGCCTGCAGCAGCTGCTCATCGACGACGGCCTGGCGCACCTGCTCGCCACCCTCCCCGACCCGGGCGCGAACTCCCCGCGCCTGTGGGCCAGTACCGGCTTCGGCAGTACCAGCGACCCCTGCAACGTCCAGCACGGCGCGGCCGGGATACTCGCCCTGCTGACCCTCGCCGACACGCACGCCGGCCCCGCGACCGACCGGGACGCCCTGCGCGCCGCCCTGTCCGGGGTCGCCGGTTGGCTGGACCGCCGCCGCACCGACGTGGCCGAGCCGCTGCCCGGGCTGTACTTCGGCCGGGCCGGCACCGCCTGGGCGCTGCACGACGCCGCGCGCCGTCTCGACGACCCCGTACTCGCCCGGCACGCCGAAGAGTTCGCCCTCGGCCTGCCGGTGCGCTGGCCCAACCCCGACGTCTGCCACGGCACCGCCGGCAGTGCGCTCACCCAGCTCCACCTGTGGCACCGCACCGGACGCGAGGAGTTCCGGCTCCGCGCGGCCGAGGCCGCCGACGACCTGCTGGCCGCCGCCGAGTACGAGGGCGACCGGGTGTACTGGCCGGTCCCCAAGGACTTCGACTCGGCGCTCGCGGGCATCCGGCACCTCGGCTTCGCCCACGGCGTGGCCGGCGTCGGCTACACGCTGCTGGCCGCCGCCCGGGCCACCGGGGAGCAGAAGTACCTGGACGCCGCCGTGGACGCCGGCAACACCCTGGTCGCCGAGGCCGAGCGCGGGCCGTGGGGCGCGCGTTGGCGCACCGGCCGGGACGACGCGCCCGGCAGCGGGATGCTCTACCACTGGTGCAGCGGGGCGTCCGGGGTCGGTACCTTCCTGGTCCGGCTCTGGCAGGACACCCGGGACCCCGCCCACCTGCTCGCCGCCGAAGAGGCCGCCGTCGCGGTCCGCGGCGCGCGCTGGAACTCCCCCACCGCGGCCTGCCACGGCCTGGCCGGCAACGGCGACTTCCTGCTCGACATGGCCGACGCGGTCGGCGGGCCGTACCGGGGCTGGGCGCAGGAACTGGCCGCCTCGCTGTACGCCCGGCACACCGTCCGGGACGGCCGGCTGCTGATCGCCGACGAGAGCGGGTCGGAGGTCACCGCCGACTGGAACGTGGGACTCAGCGGGGTCCTCGGCTTCCTGCTCCGGCTCCGGCACGGCGGCCCGCGGCCGTGGATGGCCGACGGCCCGGCGACCGGGCGGGACGGGGCAGCCGACTGTACGAAGGAGCGGCCGTGAGCACCGGTACCGCCGTCCGGCCGCCGGACGACCGCCGGGCCGTGCCGGCCGGCGCGGAGGTGACGGTCCGCACCAGCTTCTGCTTCTCCGCCGACGGCCTGCGGGCCGCCTGCGTGGCGACCGACACCGACGGCAGGCACTTCGCCGAGGGCTGGCGCCTGGCGGACCGCGGTCCCCGGCTCGACCTGCGGACTTCGCTGGGCAGTGATCCCACCTGGACCCAACTCCTGCCCCTCGACGGCACGGACGTGCTGGTCTCCTGGTACGGCAAGGGCGGTGCGCAGTCGCTCGCCCGGCTGGGCGCCGGGGGCCGCCGGGACGTCGTACCCGTGCCCGGCGGGCGGCCGCTGCGGCTGCTGCCGGCCCCCGCGGGCTCCGGACTCCTTGCCCTCGGGGTCAGCGGCGGGGCGGCGCCGGACACCGTCGTCACGGCGGTCCGCGAGGACGGGCCGCGCTTCGAGGAGGTGGCCCGGGTCCCGGGCAGCCTGCTCGGCGGGATCGTCCTCGGTCACCGGGTGCTCTTCACCCGCCTGCTGGACGGGGTCGCCCGGCCGGTCGTCCTGGACCTGCGGGTCGGCGCCCTGCTGGAACTGGAGACCGGCCCCGGGCCGGCCCACGTCCTCGCCGCGGCCGCCGGGCGCGTCCTGATCGCCCGGCCCGCGCCGGACGGCCACCGGCTGGCCGTGGCGGACCTGGACGGCGACGCCCCGCCGCGGGAGGTGCACGGCGACACCGGTCTCCCGGGCGTCGTCCACCCGCTGGCGATGGACCCGGCCGGGGAACTGCTGGCCCTGCTCACCACCTGCGGGGCCAGGTCGTTCCTCACCCTCCTGGATCCGGTCTCCGGGACCGCGCGGCAGGTCGACCTGCCGCCGGGGGACCTGCTGCCCACCGCGGCGTGGACCGGGCACGGCCTGTGGCTGCCGTACTCCGATCCGGGCCGGCCGCGCACCCTGGCCTGGGTACCGCCCGCCGGAGGCGCCCTCGAACTCCCCGAACCGGCCCGGCCCGGGCACCTCCCGGCCCGTCTGGAGACCTTCGCCGGCGCGGACGGCCCGGTCGAGGCGGTGCTCTACGGGCCCGACTGGCGCACCGCACGGCAGGTCGTGGTGGCCCTGCACGGGGGCCCCAACAGCCGCTGGACCCTGGCCTTCGACCCGTTCCTGCAAGCCCTGGCCGCGGCCGGCCCGGCGGTGATCGCGCTCAACCAGCGCGGCAGCACCGGCTACGGCGCCGCCCACACGCTGGCCGTCAGCGGGGCCTGGGGCGGGCCGGACCTGGCCGACGTCACCGCCGTCACGCGCTTCCTGATCCACGAGCGCGGTACCGGGCGCGAGCGGCCGGCCCTGTACGGGGTGAGTTACGGCGCCTACCTGGCCCTGCTGACGGCGGCCGTCGAGCCGGACGCGTGGAGCGCCTGCGCGGCCGTGGCGCCCTTCCTGTCCGGCCCCCGGCTGCACGCCGACGGGTCGGCGCAGGTCCGGAGCATGGTCGAACGGCTCGACGGGCTCACCACCGCGCAGGACCGGCTGGGACCGCGTGACGTGGAGCGGCTGGCCCCCGGCCTGGCGGCGCCGCTGCTGCTGGTGCACGGCGCCCGGGACGACTCGGTGCCGGTGGCCCACTCGCGGACCCTGGTCGCGCGTCTGACGGCCCTGGGCCGCCGCCCGGGCACCGACTTCCACTACCTGGAGCTTCCCGACCGCGGCCACGCCGCGCTCGGGACGGGAACCGCCGATCCGGTCGTCGCATCGGTGGTGCGGTTCCTCACCGGGCAGGGCCATCCCGGCCCGCCCCCGTCCGAGAGGGGGTGACCCCGATGGAGCTCGACCTCGACGCCCTCCAGGAGCTGCCCGCCGAGGAGGCGCAGGCCAACTGGCCCTGCCGCTACTCGTGCTGCACCTCCTGCCCGGCCACCGGCCAGGACCCGTCCTGACCGGCCACCGCGTCCCGCCGACCCGCGAAGGGAGGTGAATCCCCATGGAGCTCGACCTGAACGCCCTCCAGCAGCTGCCCGCCGAGGAGGACCAGGCCACCGTGTGCGGCCAGACCTGCAAGATCACGTGCCCGTACACCACGCCCGACACGGCGTGACGCCGGGCGCACGCCCGGACCCCAGCGGCGCCGCCGCACCCCCGACCGAAAGGTGATCGCCATGGAGCTCGACCTCAACGCCCTGCAGCAGCTGCCCGCCGAGGAGGAGCAGACCAGCGCGTGCCAGTTCTCCTGCTCGGCGAGCTGCCCCTACACCTGCCTCGCCACCGGCAACTGACCCCGCCCTTCCGGACCTTCTGAGAGGAACACCGTCATGGACCTCGACCTCAACGCCCTGCAGCAGCTCCCCGCCGAGGAGGAGCAGACGAACATGTGCAAGTTCTCCTGCTCGGCGAGCTGCCCCGCGACCTGCCTCGCCACCGGCGCCGAGTAGGACCGCCGCGGCTGCCGCGGCGCCGGCCCGGCACCCGGCCGAACGGGCGCCCGGCACCGCCGTCGCCCGCGTCCCCACCCCTTCCGCTCCACCTTGCGACGAAAGGAACACGTCATGGAGTTCGACCTCGACCACCTGCAGCAGCTGCCCGCCGAGGAGGACCAGGCCGGTATCTGCGGCTACACCTGCCGCACCACCTGCCCCAGCACCTGCTGGTCCACCGGCGCCGAATAGCACCCGCCGCGGGCCGTCCCCGGACGGTCCCGCCACCCCACCCGGCACCACCCCCTTCTGAGAGGAACACCGTCATGGAGCTCGACCTCGACACCCTGCAGCAGCTGCCCGCCGAGGAGGCCCAGGCCGGTGGCTGCGGCTACACCTGCACGGCCACCTGCCCCAGCACCTGCCTGGTCACCGGCGCCTGAGTCCGTACCGGACCTGCGCACAGCCGGCCACGCACACCCACGACCTTCTGAGAGGAACACCTTCATGGAACTCGACCTCGACACCCTCCAGCAGCTGCCCGCCGACGAGGACCAGGCCACCGTGTGCGGCTACACCTGCCGCGTGACCTGCGACAGCACCTGCATCGTCAGCGGTTCCTGACTCCCTGCCGGACCGCACCGCCGGCCGCCACGCCCGTCAACTCCGCCGAAAGGAAACCGTCATGGAGCTGGACCTCGACACCCTTCAGCAGCTGCCCGCCGAAGAGGAGCAGGCCACCGAGTGCGCCTACACATGTCGCCACTCGTGCCCCAGCACGTGTGAGCTGACCGGCGCGGCCTGACGGTCGGAAGGCCCCGGGCCGGGCGGCGGCCACGACCACCGTGGCCGCCCGCCGGCCGGACCTCCCCCGTCACACCCCGCCACCGGGCCGCCCCGCACTCGGGGCGGCCCGGTGGGCGTCCACCCCACGAGAGGACAACCCCATGGAGATCGACCTCGACGCCCTGCAACTGCTGCCGGCGCCCGAGACGCAGGCCGTCGAGCGCTGCTGCACCACCTGCTGCGTCTCGTGCCCGGCGACCTGCGAGGCCTCCGGTGCCTGAGCAGGCCACGGACGGCGTCGTGCCCCCGACGGCAGTCGGGGGCACCGGCGTTGCCGCCCCTGCCCCGGCCCGGCGGCCGGTGCGCGCCGCCCTGGCACCCGTCCGGCTGCGACTCGTCGCGCTGGCCGTCCTGATGGCCGCCCGGATCGCGGTCGGCGTCGCCCTGCCCGCCCTGCTCGCCGCCGCGGTGGGCGCCGTGCTCGACGGCACCGACGTCCGGGGCCCGGCGGGCCTGCTGGCCGCGGTCCTGGTCGCCGGCGGGCTCTGCGAGGCGGCCGTGGGCCCCCTGGCCGCCTCGGCGAACGCCACCGGCACCTTCCGGCTCCGCATGCTGACGGTACGTCACCTCCTGGCGCTGGGGCCCCGATCGCCGCATGCCGTCGGGGAATCGGTCACCCAGGTCGTCCAGTCGGCGCCGATGGCCGCGGGCCTGCCGGCCCGGGCCACCGAGAGCGCGCTCTCGCTGCTGGGCGCGGTGGCCGGCCTGGCCGGCCTGTGGTGGACCGACTGGCAGGCCGGCCTGGCCTTCACGCTCGCCATGCCGCTGACCGTACTGATCGCCCAGCGCTTCATGAGCGAGGCGGGACGGGCCCAGGAGAACTACCTGACGGCCCAGTCGCGGCTCGCTGACGGCCTGGTCTCCGCGCTCGCCGGCGCCCGTACGATCCGGGCCGCGGGCACCCTCGGCGCCGAGACCGAGCGGGTGCTGGAACCGCTGCCCGAGCTGTCCGCCGCCGGCCGCGCGATGTGGCGCACCCAGCGCGAGGTCGTCTGGCGCCTGGGGCTGCTGATGCCCCTCACCGACGTACTGGTGCTGGCCGTGGCCGGCCTCGCGGTGGCCGGCGGCCGGCTCGGCCCCGCGGAACTCCTGGCCGTCACCGGTTACCTCGCCCTGGCCTCCGGCATCGTCGACCAGATCGACGGGCTGCTCGGCATCGCCCAGGCCCGGGCCGGCGCCCGCCGGCTCGACGACGTCTTCCGCCACGAACCGCCCGCCGGGGGCACGACGAGCGCCACCCCCGCGGACGGCGCGGTGCGCCTGCGCGGCGTCACCGTCCGGCACGCCGGTGAGACCGTCCTGGACCGGCTGGACCTCGACCTGCCCGCCGGGGCCTGCGTCGCCCTGGTCGGCCGTACCGGCTCGGGCAAGAGCCTGCTGGCCGGCCTGCCCGGGCGGCTCACCGACCCCGACGAGGGCGAGGTCTCGATCGGCGGCGTCCCGGTGCGCGAACTGCCCCTGGAGCAGCTGCGGAACCTGGTCGTACACGCCTTCGAGCGGCCCGAGTTGTACGGGCGCACGGTCCACGAGGCCATCGCCTTCGGCCGGCCCGGGGTCAGCCGCGAGGACGTGGTCCGGGCCGCCCGCGCCGCCCGCGCCGACCGCTTCGTACAGCGGCTCCCGGCCGGCTACGACACCCCGCTGGACGAGACCCCGATGTCCGGCGGCGAACGCCAACGACTGGGGCTGGCAAGGGCGTTGCTGCGACCGGCGCTGCTGCACGTGCTGGACGACGCGACCTCCGGCCTGGACACCGCGACCGAGGCCGAGGTCAGCCGCTCGGTGACCGACGTACTGGCCGGCCGTACCAGCCTGGTGGTGGCGCACCGTGCCGCCACCGCCGCCCGCTGCGACCTGGTGGCCTGGCTGGACGCCGGCCGGATCCGCGCCCTCGGGCCGCACCACCGGCTCTGGGCCGACCCCGCCTACCGGGCGGTCTTCGGCCCGGCGGCCACCACCGGGCCCGCCCCAGGCCCGGCCCCCCTGCCCATGGAGAAGGAGGAGGAGCGGTGTCGCGTCGAACAGCGGTGACATCCCGTTTTGGACTCAGTGCCCCCGCGGCGCGACTGCTCGCCGACGGGCTGCGCGGCCGCGGCCGGCCGCTGCGGGCGATCGCCGGCTGGTCGGTCGTGG
This sequence comes from Streptomyces sp. NPDC089919, assembly GCF_040684615.1. NCBI lineage: Bacteria > Bacillati > Actinomycetota > Actinomycetes > Kitasatosporales > Streptomycetaceae > Streptomyces > Streptomyces sp. NPDC089919. The sequence goes on along the minus strand of NZ_JBFBGK010000008.1, from coordinate 15,325 downwards.
AGGCCGCCCCCGCCCTGGCCTCCGGCTGGGTGACCGCCGCCGCGCTGGACCGCGGCTTCCTGGCCGGCCGGCCCGGCGTCGGGCTGGCCTGGATCGGTGTGCTGGCCGGGCTGTTCCTCGCCCGGGCCGCCGCCGAGCGCGCCCTGTTCACGCCCCTGGCCGAGGTGGTCGAACGGCTGCGGGACGCGCTGGTGCGCCGGGTGGTCGGCGGAGTGCTGGAGCGGGCCACCACCGGCGGACGCGGCGGCGGCTCCGCGGCCGTCGCGCAGCTCAACGGCCAGGTGGACACGGTCCGCAACCTGACCGGGACGCTGCTGCGCACCGCCCGGCCGCTGAGCGTGTCCCTGCTGGCCGCCGTGCTCGGGCTGGCCACGCTGGACCCGCTGCTCGCCGGGCTGGTCCTGGCACCGCTGGTACCGGCGCTGGGCGTGTTCTTCTGGTCGATGCGGCGGCTGACGACCCGCCGCCGGCTGCTCGTCCTCGCGGAGGAGCGGGTGGCGCGCGGGACCGGGGCCGCGCTCGGGGCGGCCCGGGACATCACGGCGGCGGGGGCCGAGTCGCATGCGGCCGCGCTGGTGGCCGAGGAGGCCGCCGGGGTGGCCAAGGCGCAGCTCTCCGTCGGGCTGGCCGCCGCACTGCGGGTGCCCGTGGTCCTGCTGGGCGGTCAACTACCCCTGATCCTGCTGCTGTTGGCCGGCCCCGGTCTGGTGCGGGACGGATCCGTCACGCCCGGGGCGGTGGTCGGCGCGGCCACCTACGTGGCGGCGCACCTGCTGCCGGCCCTCCAGATGCTGGCCGGTGCGGTGTCCGGCTACTGGAGCCAGCTGGGCGTGGTGCTGCACCGGCTGGCGGAGGCGGCCACACTGCCGGAGGAGCCGGCACCCCGGACCCCGTCGGCCGGACCCGCCGAGGCGGCGCCGACGCCCGCGTCACGCCCGGGCACCCCCGCCCTCTCGGTCCGCGGACTCGGATTCGCGTACGGGCCGCACGCCGAGCCGGTGCTGCACGGGCTCGGCCTGGACGTCCCCTTCGGCGACCACCTCGCGATCGTGGGGCCCAGCGGCATCGGCAAGTCCACGCTCGCCGCCCTGCTCACCGGGATCGTCGCGCCGACCGCCGGCACGGTCGACGTGGCCGGGCGACCGGTCGCGGACCTCGAAGAGGCCCTGCGCTGCCGGCTGTTCGCGCTGGTGCCGCAGGAGGCGTACGTCTTCCCCGGCACGGTCGCCGCGAACCTGGCCTACCTGGCCCCCGGCGCGGACCGGGCACACCTGGAGCGCTCCGCCGCGGCGGTCGGGCTGTCCGGGGTGATCGACCGGCTCGGCGGCCTGGACGCCCGACTCCGCGCCCCGGCCACGGAACTCTCCAGCGGGGAGCGGCAGTTGTTCGCGCTGGCGCGGGTGCACGCCGGGGACGCCCCGGTGGTGGTGCTGGACGAGGCCACCTGCCACCTGGACCCGGTCGCCGAGGAGCGCGCGGAGGCCGCCTTCGCCGACCGCCCGGGCACCCTGATCGTCATCGCCCACCGGCTCGTCTCGGCCACCCGGGCCCGCCGCGTCCTGCTCCTGGACGGCGCCCGGACGGACCTGGGCAGCCATGCCGAACTCCTGGTCCGCAGCCCCCAGTACGCAGAGCTGGTCGGCCACTGGGAGGGCACCGCGGTCCACGCAGGAGCCGGCCGCGGATGACGACACGGGCCGGCCGGTCCGTCGCCCCCGGTCGGTCCGGGGCCGGGACCAGCCGGGGGTGACGGCTCCGGCGGGTGAGCCGGTCGGTCAGGGGGCGTCCTGCCGGTTGCGGCGCGCGGTCAGCTCGCCCTGGACGAACGCGTCGGCGTCGACCGTGTAGGGCCCGCCGTGGTCGTAGAGCTGGTCGGTGATGCGCCGCCACTCCGCCACCTCCGCGCGGGTGCCCTCGTCGGCCGCGTCGAGGTCCCCGGCCGCCTCCTCGGCCGCGTCCAGGGCCTTGGCCGCCTCGTGGTGCGTCATCCCCTCCGCCCGCGCCCGCACCCGGTCCCGCGCCGCATGCTCGGCGGCCGTCGGCTCCCGCACCGCGTCGCCCGCACCCCAGGACTCCTCACCCATACCCGTCCACCCTCCATCACCGGCCACCGTCCGCCCACGCCTACCCCGCGCGACCCGCTCCATTCCCGCCGGACCGCACCCGCGGGGTGGTCGGGGTCAGGCGTGGCGGTGGAGGCTGAAGCCGCTGTGGCCGGGGGTCTCCAGGCCTTCCTTCAGGTGGAGGGAGGGGATCTCGTAGTCGCCGAAGTTCTGGCGGCGGTACGGGACCGGGTCGGTGGTCTCCAGCGTGAGCAGGCGTTCCCGCCAGGCCTTGGCCACGTCCGGGTAGTCCTCGACGGACATCCGGTCGGCGCCGAAGAGCACGAACGGCGGCAGCACCTCCAGGCCCGGGTGGTAGAGGATGCCGTGCTGGATCGGGAAGAGCAGGTCGTCGATGGGGCCGTTGATCCCGCGGGCGGAGTAGTGCGACTCCGGGCCCCCGAGGGTCACCGAGAGCAGCGCCCGGCGGCCGGCGAGGGTGCCCTCGCCGAAGCGCTCGCCGTACTTGGTCTCGCTGTGCTCGCCGACCCCGTACGCGAAGCGGTAGCTGAACACCCGGTCCACCCAGCCCTTGAGGATCGCGGGCATCGTGTACCACCACAGCGGGAACTGGAAGATCACGGTGTCGGCCCAGAGCAGCTTCTCCTGCTCGGCCCGGACGTCGGGGGTGAGCGTCCCGGTCCGGAAGGCCCGGCCCGAGTCCAGGGCGACCCTCAGCGGGTTCGAGGCGGCGGCGCCGTAGTCGGCGGCGTCCACGACCGCCTTCCAGTCCATCGCGTAGAGGTCGCTGACCTGCACCTGATGGCCGGCGCCGGTGAGCGTGGCGACCGCCAGGTCCGTCAGCGAGCCGTTGAGGGAGTTCGGCTCGGGGTGGGCGTGGACGATGAGCGTCTTCATGGGAGTTCCTTCGGATCGGAGCGACGGAGCGGCCGGCCTGGCCGGACGACTTCGATCCTGGGCCGTGCGGCGCCCGGTGTTCAGGGCCGCCGCTTCCGTCGGACCGGCGTTCCTGGTACTCGCAGGGCCACCCTCCCGGACCCGGCCGCGGCCATACTGGGACGCATGGACGATCTTGCGGGCTTCCTCAGGACCAGGCGTTCCCGGGTCGACCCGGCCGCCGTCGGCATCCCCGTCGACAGCCGCCGCCGGGTCGAGGGCCTGCGCCGCGAGGAGGTCGCGCACCTGTCCGGCGTCAGCGTCGACTACTACGTCCGCCTGGAACAGGGCCGCGCGACCCAGCCCTCCGAGCAGGTGCTCGACGCGCTCGCCCGGGTCCTGGGGCTCGACGTGACCGAACGCGACCACCTCTACCGGCTCGCCCGGCAGCGCCGGCGCCGCGCCAAGGCACCCGCCGCGCGGGTCCGCCCGGAGCTGCTGCGCGTCCTCGACCTGGTCTCCGGCGCCCCGGCGATGATCATGGACCACCGGCTGGACGTGCACGCCGGCAACCGGCTCGCCGGGCTCCTCTTCGGCCGCCCGATGCCGGGCCTGAACATCGCCCGGCACCTCTTCCTCGAGGAGAGCGGCCTGTACGCGGACTGGGACAGCTGCACCCTCGACGTGGTCGGCCATCTGCGCCTCGGCGCCGGCCAGTACCCCGACGACCCCGCGCTCGCCTCGCTGATCGGGGAGCTGGCGATGGGCAGCGAGCGCTTCCGCCGGCTGTGGGCCCGCGCGGACGTCCGGGCCCGCACCCACGGCCGCAAGGCCTACCGGCACCCGCTGGTCGGGGTCCTGGAACTGCACCAGGAGAACTTCAGCCTGCCGGACGGCTCCGGCATGGAGCTGCTGGTGCTCTCCGCGGCCCCCGGCAGCCCCGCCGAGGACGGCCTGCGCCTGCTGGCCGGACTCGGCGCGGACGGCGCCGCCCCCCACCCACCGGCCCGGACCCGGACCCTCGACTGAGGCACCCCCGCACCACGGCCGGAATCCGCACGAATCACCGCCGCCGCAAGGGGCAGGTGCGCGGGGAAGGCGTCGGCGGCACCCGCCCGTGGTGTGGGAGGCCGGCGCGGTCGACGACGGGAGGAGTGCGGTGAACAAGTCGAAGCTCGTCTACCGGCCGGTCGGGCTGGGGCTCGGGGCCCTGAGCGGACTGGCGGCGGGGATGCTGTTCAAACAGGCGTGGCGGTTGGCGGGCCGCCAGGACGACGCGCCGGACGCGCTGGACGAGGGCCGGGCCTGGACCGAGGTCCTGGCGGCCGCCGCCCTCCAGGGGGCGGTCTTCGCGGTGGTCAAGGCGGCGGTGGACCGGGCCGGGGCCACCGGCGTGCGGAGGCTGACCGGCACCTGGCCGGCCTGAACGGCACCGGGCCCGCCTGAGCGCCGGGCCCGTCTCAGCGCCCGGCCCGCCTGAGCGCCTGGCCCGCCTCAGCGCCCGGCCCGCCTGAGCGGCCGTCGCGCGAGCGACCGTACCGGTTGCGGGCCGTCCCCATGAGAGCGGCCGGGTCCCGGCCGCCCGCCCGCCCGGTCTCAGTCCGGCCGCCCGCCCGGGTCAGCACTGCCAGAGGAAGGCCGCCCGGGCGCAGGGTGCGCAGGCGTGGAGGTAGCCGGTACCCGAGCCGAAGTTGGGCGCCGTGACCGCGTCCGGGCCCTCCTCCAGGCAGGCGGTGAAGGCCATCGGGGCGGCGCAGTCCGGACAGACCGGGGTCTGGTCGTACTGGAGCCATTCCGGCTCCCCGCCGAGCTGGCCCAGGACCTCGCGCTCGGCGCGGCCGGAGCTCCCCGCCCAGGCATCGCAGGCCTCGTCGTACCCGGTCCCGGGGACCACGACCGACACGGCGGCCCGGACGGCGCCGAGCACCCGGACCTCCTCGTCGTCGTCCTCGTCGGCGTAGTCCTCGTCCTCGTCGTCAGCCTCGTCTGCGTCGTCGTCAGCCGTGTCGTCCTCGGCGTCCGCGGCCGCCGGAAGGGGCGGCAGGGGCATCGCGCGCAGGCCCTCCGCCGGGAAGACGAAGGCTTTGTTGGCCCCGGCCCAGGCGTCCCATTCCTGGCACGATCCCGGGTCGTTGGCGCACATGAAGACCGCGAGGACGCTGCCGTCCCCCGGCACCACCTGGGCGATGAACTGCAGCGGTCCCGAACAGGCCGCGCACACCGGCCACTCGGTCCCGGCCGGGGCGAGCGGCAGCCCGCCCAGACGGGTGACCGGGGCATCGGGGGCGGTGCTGCCGGCGTCGATCAGCAGGGTCGTCGTACTCATGGCCAGGAGCCTAGGCCCCGCCTCTGACAGCCCGCCCCGCGGACCCCGGGCGGAGATCGATTGTCAGTGGCGGGTGAGAGCGTGGAAGCAATCCACCGGGAAAGAGGGGGCACTTGCCATGTCCGGAAGCCAGAACTACATCAACCACGTCGCTCTCGTCCTCGACGCCAGCTCGTCCATGTCCCACCTGAGCGACAAGGTCGTGGACGTCGCCGACCGGCAGATCGCCTACCTCGCCCGCCGGTCCCGGGAGCTGGACCAGGAGACCCGCGTCACGGTCTACGTCTTCTCCAATGCCGTGGAGTGCGTGGTCTACGACAAGGACGTGCTGCGGATGCCGTCGCTCAAGCAGCTCTACCGGGCGGGTGGGATGACGGCGCTCCTGGCGGCCACCCTGAAGTCGCAGCGGGAGCTGGCCCAGACGGCCCAGCTCTACGGCGACCACAGCTTCCTGACCTTCGTGCTGACCGACGGCCAGGAGAACGCCAGCCACCGCTGCCCGGACGCCCCCTCCCGCAAGCCGGGCGAGCTGGTCGCGGCGGTGGCCCGGATGATCGAGACCCAGGAGGACAACTGGACCCTGGCCGTCCTGGTACCGGACCAGATGGGCCGCCGCGAGGCCATGCAGTGCGGCTTCCCGAAGGACAACATCGCCGTCTGGGACGCCACCAGCACCACCGGCCTCGAAGAGGCCGGGCAGGTCATCCAGGAGGCCACCGAGAAGTTCATGGTGGGCCGGTCCAAGGGCATCCGCGGTTCCCGGTCGGTGTTCTCGATGAACGCCGACGCGCTCAACGAAGCCACCATCAAGGCCGCCGGTCTGGCGCCGCTGGACCCGGCGCAGTACCGGCTGGTGCCGGTGACCCGGGACGCGGCGATCCGCGAGTGGGTGGTCGAGAGCGGGCACGCCTACCGCACCGGAGCGGCGTTCTACCAGCTCAGCAAGTCCGAGAAGATCCAGGCGCGCAAGCAGATCGCGGTCCTGGAGCACAGGACCGACCGGGTGTACTCCGGTGACGAGGCGCGCACCCTGCTCGGGCTGCCGGACGTCGAGGTCCGCGTGAAGCCCGACCACAACGCCGACTTCACGATCTTCGTGCAGAGCACCAGCGTGAACCGCAAGCTCGCGCCGAGCACCCGGCTCCTGCTGATGCTGTGACGCAATCCCCCGGCCGTCCGTACAACCCTTGCGGGGGCTGCCGTGTCTGGTGGGTGTAACCGATCCCATACGCCTTCGTGACCGTCACCGGCACCGACGGCGTGAGCAAGCAGCTGAACGCCGCGGGGGACGTCACCGTCTCGTACGGCAGCCGCTCCGGCGCGCAGCAGACCGGCCTCAAGGTCCTCACCAGGACAGCCCGGGCGTGCCCGGGGACGCGACCGAGAACCGTCGCTTCGGGTCGGTCCAAGACCGACCTGGTCGTCGGCTACAGCACCACGCTGCGGCTGTTCAGGGCCCGTTCGCCGCGGACGGCACGCCGGTCGCGACCAAGCAGCTGGACCTCGACCGGAACTACCCCGTCTTCCGGCCCGACGAGGCCCAGAACCGGATCGCCGTGGGCCGTATCAACAAGGGCGTCGCCGACGACCCGATGTCACGTTCCGCGCGGCCGCGCTGTCCTTCTTGCAGAGTCGGGAGAAGGGACCTCGCGGATGAAGACCGTCATCGTGTGCGCCTCCGTGGCGCACGGGAACACCCGTCGAGTCGCCGAGGCGATGGCCGGGGTGCTGGACGCGCGGATCGTGACACCCGAGGAGGCCGACCCGGCCGAGCTGGCCGGGGCCGGCCTCCTCGGCTTCGGCTCGGGCGTCTACTACGGCCGGCTGCACCCGGGCCTGGCGGCCCTGGCCAGGCGGCTGCCCGCCGGGCGCGGCCGGGCCTTCGTGTTCGCCACCAGTGGGCTCCCCGAGCCGCCGTTCGCGCCGTACGCCCGCCCGCTGACCCGGCTCCTCGGGAGCCGGGGCGTCACGGTCGAGGCGGCCTTCTCCTGCCGGGCGTACGACACCTGGGGGCCCTTCGGGCTGGTCGGCGGCATCCGCCGGCACCGGCCGGGCCCCGCCGACCTGGCCGCCGCGCGGGCCTTCGCCGAAGGCCTGCGGCAGGGCGGGCCCCGCTGATCCCGGTACGGCGCCCCGACGGGCCCGTACCGGCCGGACGGTCGGGGCGCCCGCGGGCCCTGCCGGGCGCCGTGCGACGATCATGGGACGGGCGTCACGGGCCTGGGGCCGGCGCCGTGCAACGGACCAGGGGGAGCTGGACAGTGACGGTGGAGAACGCGAAGACGGACCTCGTGGAGATCACCTCCGAGGCCGAACTGCGGGAACTGCTCGGCCCGGTGGCGCCCGCCGCCCGGCTGAAGGAACGGCAGTCCCTGCACGAGTACCACAAGCAGTGGATCGCCCGGTCGCCGCTGTGCCTGATCGGCACCGCCGGCGCGGACGGCCGGTGCGACGTCTCGCCCAAGGGCGACCCGGCCGGCTTCGTCAAGGTCCTCGACGACACCACGGTCGCGATCCCGGACCGGCCGGGCAACCGCCGTGCCGACAGCTACCTCAACATCCTCGCCAACCCGCACGTGGGGCTGCTCTTCCTGGTCCCCGGCCGGGGCGACACGCTGCGGATCAACGGCCGGGCCCGGCTGCTGCGCGAGGCGCCGTTCTTCGACACGATGACGGTCAAGGGGCACCGCCCCTCGCTCGCCCTGGTCGTGGAGACCGAGGAGATCTACTTCCACTGCTCCCGGGCCTTCCTGCGCTCGGGCCTGTGGCAGCAGGACGGCTGGGACCCCGAGGCCGCCCCCTCCCGCGCCCTGATCTCCAAGGCCCTGGAGAAGCCCGACCAGCCCCTGGAGGAGTTGGAGCGCTACTACGGCCCGCAGTACGGCCGGGACAACCTGTACACGTAGAACAGCCGGTCGGCGCCGGGGCGTTGTTACCTCCGTGCGGTCCGCAGCGTCAAAGGGTCAGCCCGCCCGGCCGGCACCGTCCCACCGAGGACGGCGCGGCCGGGCGACCCTACGACGACAGGACGTCACCATGCTTCGCAACCGGATCACCAGCCTCGCCGTCACCGCGGTCGGGGGCCTGGCCGCCCTCGTCGGGATCTCCACCCCCGCCGCCGCCGCGGGCACCTCCGCCGACGGCTTCTTCTACGTCAACGCCGCGACGGGCACCTGCCTGGACTGGTCCGTGGGGACGAACCGGGTGGGCCTGTGGCACTGCAACGGCGGCGACAACCAGAAGTGGGTGGCCGAGAGCACGTCGGCCAGCACCGTCCGCCTCGTCAACAAGGCCGGCGGCACCTGCCTGGACTGGTCCGCCACGACCAACAAGGTGGGCGTCTGGCACTGCAACGGCGGTGCGAACCAGTCCTGGTACGTCGCGGAGGTGGGCTCCTCGCCCGCGACGTTCACCTTCGTCAACGCCGCCGCCGAGACCTGCCTGGACTGGTCCACCAGCTCGAACGGTCTCGCCCTCTGGCACTGCAACGACGGCCGCAACCAGCAGTGGATCCCGGCCGTCTGAACCAGCCCCGCCGACCGCCGCGCCTGAACGGGTGGTGAGGCATCGCCCACCGTATCGGGGCCTCGCCGACCGGCGGGGCCCCGACCGCCCTGCCCGCCGGATCCGCGCCGCGCCGCCCTGCGGGTTCGGTTTTCCGTACCCGGGATCCGGGTGGGGACACCATCGATCGGCGGGGGCCGGGTGCCGAGGATGGGGGCATGGCGGAGACAGAGAGCAGGAGCGGTACGGAGGTGCCCGCGCGGGCCGTGGGGCTGCACCGGGCGTACGGGCGGGGCGGCGGGGCCGTGCAGGCCCTGCGCGGGGTGTCGGTGGAGCTGGCGGCGGGGACGTTCACGGCCGTGATGGGCCCCTCCGGGTCCGGCAAGACCACCCTGCTGCACTGCCTGGCGGGCATGGACCGGCCGACCCGGGGCGCGGTGTGGTGGGGCGGGACCGAGGTGTCGCGACTGCCCGAGCGGCGGCTGGCCCCGCTGCGGCGCAGCCGGGTGGGCTTCGTCTTCCAGGCCTTCAACCTGATGCCGGCGATGACGGTGGCGCAGAACGTCGAACTGCCGGGCCGGTTGGCCGGGGCGCCGCCGGAACGGGCGCTGGTACGAGAGGCACTGGCGAGGGTCGGCCTCGCGGGCCGGGAGCGGCACCGGCCCGGGCAGCTGTCCGGCGGGCAGCAGCAGCGGGTGGCGATCGCCCGGGCGCTGGTCTCCCGGCCCCGGGTGCTCTTCGCCGACGAGCCGACGGGTGCGCTCGACCGGGCGACCGGCCACGAGGTCCTGTCGCTGCTGCGCGCCGGGGTGGACCGCGAGGGCCAGACCTGTGTGATGGTCACCCACGATCCCGTCGCGGCCGCCTACGCGGACCGGGTGCTGCTGCTGGCGGACGGCCTGCTGGTGGACGAGCTGGCGCGGCCCACCCCCGCCGGGGTCGCCGACCGGCTGGCCCGGCTGGGCGGGTGAGCGCGATGGTGCCGATCGCCCTCGGGCAGCTGCGCCGACGGCCCAGCGCCTTCGCCGGCCTGGCGGCCGCGTCCTTCCTCGCCGTCGCCGCGGTGACGCTGTTCGGTTCGCTGTTCGCCGCCGACCTCGCGGCGCCCGCCCCGGCGCGGGCGGTGGCCGGCCCCGGACTCGCCGTGATCGCGGGGGCCTTCGGTGAGATCGCGGTGCTGGTGGCGTTCTTCGTCGTGGTCAACGCGCTGGGCTTCGCACTGAGCCGGCAGCACCGCGAGCTCGCCCTGCTGCGCACCGTCGCGGCGACGCCCCGGCAGGTGCGGCGGCTGGTCCGGGGCCAGGTGGTGGCGACGATGCTGCTGGTGGCCGGGCCGGCCTGGGTCGCGGGCGGGATCGGCGCCCGCCGGTTCCTCACGGCGCTCCAGGAGCGGGGCATGGCGGCGCCCGAGGTGCAGGTGCCGGGGACGCCGGTGCCGATGCTGGTGGCGCTGGCCGCGGCGCTCGCGGTGGGCCTGGCCGCCGCCGCGGCCGCAGGCCGGCGGATCTCCCGGATCCCGCCCGCCGCCGCGCTCGGCGCGAGTGCCACCGAGTCCGCACGGACGGGTCCCCCGCGGGTGGTGGCCGGTCTGGTGGTGCTGGCCGGCGGTGGGCTGCTGCTGCGGCTGGCCTCGACCCGGCCGCCCGGGGAGCTCGACAAGGCCGGGCAGGCCGCCCTGCTCGGGGCGCTGGTCCTGCTGGTCGCGGTCGCCCTGCTGGGGCCGTTCGCGGCGGGCCTGCTGGTGGCCGTACTGGGCGCGCCGGTGCGGGCCCTGGCGCCGGGTACGGGGTGGCTGGCCGAGGCGAACCTGCGCGGGTACGCCCGGCGGCTGTCGTCGGCGGTGGTACCGGTGGCCCTGCTGGTGGGGTTGTCGGGCACCATGTCGATCATGACCTGTACCGCTGGGCACGCCGCGGGGGCGCGGACCGGTTCCGTCACCTCCGCCACCGACATGTGGCTCCGGCAGGCCGAACTGGCCCTGCTGATCTGCTTCGCCGCCGTCTCCACCGTCAACACCCTGGTCGCGGTGACCGCCGACCGGCGGCGGGAGTTCGCCCTGCTGCGGCTGGTGGGCGCCACCCGTGCGCAGCTGGTGCGCATGCTGACGGCGGAGGCGGTGCTGACCACGGTGGTCGGTGTGGCGCTGGGCGCGGCGGTCGCGGGCGCCGCGTCGGCGGCCTTCGCCACCGCGGCCACCGGTTCCCTCCTCCCGGCCGTCCCGGTGGGCGCCTGCTGGTGGACGGTCGCCCTGGCGACGGCGCTGACCGTCCCCGCCGTGCTGATCGCCGGGGCGCGGGCGGTGCGCGGCCCCGCGGCGGAGCTGGTGGGAGGCGGCCGTGACTGAACGGCGCGGCGGTGCGCGGCCGTTCTCGGTGGCCGGCGGCCCCTGGGTGTTCGCCGCGCTCGGGCTGCCGCTCGCGGTGGCGGGCGGCGGCTACGCGCTCGCCGTGGGGTACGCCGGGGTGCTGCTCTCCCTGACCGTCCTCGGGCTGCCCTTCCTGGTCGCCGGGCTGCTGGGGGCGCGGGCGCTGGGCACGCTGCACCGGCGGCTGGCCGGCCGGCTGCTCGGGGTGGCGGTCGAGGCACCGGCGGCGCTGCCCCGGCCGCGCGGGCGGCTGGCCCGTGGCCGGGCCGTACTGACCGATCCGGTCGGCTGGCGGGCGCTGCTGTACCTGGTGGTCCGGCTGCCGCTCGGGGTGCTGGCCTTCACGGCCGCGGTGCTGCTCCCGCTGGGCTGCGGCTGGCTGATCGGCTTCCCGCTCTGGGTGCGGCTGTGGGAGCCGGGGCCGCGGCCGGCGGGCCCGCTGGACGCCGCTTCGGTGCTGCTGGGCCTGGGGCTGCTGGCGGTGTTCCCCGCCGCGCTCCGCGCAACGAGCGCGGTGGACCGGCGGCTGGTGCGGCTGCTGCTCGGCCCGGCCGGCAGCCAGCGGCGGGTCCGGGAGCTGGAGAGCGCCCGGGCCGTGCTGCTCTCGGAGAGCACCGACCGGCTGCGCCGGCTGGAGCGCGACCTGCACGACGGCACCCAGGCCCGGCTGGTGGCGCTGGCCATCACCCTCTCGCTCGCGGAGGACGCGCTCCCGCCCGCCGGGGAGGGCGCGGCCGGCTCCTCCCCGGCCGGCGGCCCGGACCTCGGCCGGCTGCGCACCCTGGTGGACCGGGCCCGCGGCCAGACCGACGACACCATCGCCGAGCTGCGGCGGCTCACCCGCGGCATCCACCCGGCGGCGCTGGACGGCGGTCTGCCCCAGGCGCTGCCCGGACTCGCCGCCACCTCGCCGGTACCGGTCGACATGCGCCTGGACCTGCCCGAGCGCCCGGACCCCGCGATCGAGGCGGCCCTGTACTTCTGCGCCGCGGAACTGCTCACCAACATCGCCAAGCACAGCGGTGCGGGCGCGGCGGAGCTGAGCCTCGGGGCGGCCGGCGGCCGCGTCCTGCTGACCGTACGCGACGACGGGTGCGGCGGCGCGGTGGTGGGCGCCGGCACCGGTCTGACCGGGCTGGCCGGGCGGCTCGCCGCGGTGGACGGCGCCCTGCGGGTCGACAGCCCGCCGGGCGGCCCCACCACGATCACCGCCGAGCTTCCGGCCCGGCTGTGACGGAGGGTCAGCCGCCGGTCTCCGCCAGGTAGGCGAGCACGGCCTTGACCCGGCGGTTGTCGGACTCCGTCGCCGCCAGGCCGAACTTGGCGAACACGGCGGCGACGTGCTTCTCCACCGCCCGCTCCGACACCACCAGCAGACCGGCCACGGAGCGGTTGGAGTGCCCCTGCGCCATCAGCTCCAGCACCTCGCGCTCGCGCGGGGTCAGCGCGTCCACCCGGCCGCGCCGGCCGCCGCGCAGGAGTTGGGCGACCACCTCCGGATCGAGAGCCGTCCCGCCGGCCGCCACCCGGTGCAGGGCCTCGACGAACTCCGCGGTGCGGGCGACCCGTTCCTTGAGCAGGTACCCGAGGCCGGCCGTGCCGTCCGACAGCAGCCGGGCGGCCCAGACGGTCTCCACGTGCTGCGAGAAGACCAGGATCCCGGTCTCCGGATGCGCCGCCCGGATCTCGACGGCCGCCCGGATTCCCTCGTCGGTGTGGGTGGGCGGCATCCGGATGTCCACCACGGCGACGTCGGGCCGGTGCGCGCCCACCGCCTCGACCAAGGCCTCCGCGGTGCCCACGGCCGCCACCACCTCGCACCCGCGGGCGCCCAGCAACTCGACCATCCCGTCCCGCAGCACCACGGAATCCTCGGCCAACACGACCCGCACGCCTGTCTCGCTCACCGGGCCATTATCGGCCGCCGCCCCGGGCCGGACGGGCCGGGGGTCAGCCGGTGCGGTCCTGCGCGAGGCGGTCGGTGACGGCACGGGTGAACCGGGACACCGCGGCCGGGTCGTGGGAGAGGAAGAGGTCGGGCTCGATGAGTTCGAGTTCCATCAGGACGGGCTCGCCGAGGTCGTCGAGGGCCAGGTCGACGCGGGCGAACAGCGGCGGCTGCGGGGCGGGCGCGGCGGCCAGGGCCGCGCGGGCGGTGTCCAGTTCGGCCGCGGACGGCTGGTACGCGACGACGTCCGGGTGCGGGGCGCGGTCGTTGTCGATCACGCCGGCCTCGGTGAGCAGCGGTCCCTTGCGGATGGCGTGGCTGAAGACGCCGTTGAAGAACACCAGCGCCCGCTCCCCCTCGGCCACCCGGTGCAGGTACGGCTGCACCATCACGCCCCGGCCCCGGGACAGCAACGCCTCGGCGTGCTGCCGCGCCAGGGACTCCTGGCCGGGCGCGTACCGGGCGGTGTCCTGCGCGGAGGCGGAGACCACGGGCTTGACGACGATGCCGTCCGCCGATTCGAAGTCCTTCTCCGTGCAGGTCTCGCCCGGCTCGAGGTAGCGGGTGGGCACGACGGGGACCGAGCGGGCGGCGAGGTCCCGGAGGTAGTGCTTGTCGCTGTTCCAGCGGACCGTCGCGGGCGGGTTCCACAGCCGGGTGGCCGCGCCGGCCGTGTCGGCCCAGGCCAGGAACTCCTCGACGCGCCCGGCGTAGTCCCAGGTGGAGCGGATCACCGCCAGGTCGTACCGGCCCCAGACCGCGGGGTCCGCGTCCCAGGCCACGGCCTCCGCCGTGGTACCGGCCTCCCGCAGCGCGTCCACGAGCAACGGCAGGTCGGCGTCGTACGCGAACCCCGCGCCGCTGGTCACGATCGCGATCCTGTCGGCTTCCATGCTTCACCCTCCTGTACGGCTGCGGCCCGGTGCCCGCCGTGAATACTCCGATGATCTTCCGCTACGGAGGGGCGGCGGGCCGCATCCTTTTCTCGTCCACCGGCACCCGGTGTCTCCCGAGGGGGCCTACGGGAGGTCGCCGCGCCAGTCGAAGCGGTGCGGGGCGTGCTCCCGGGGGCCGTAGGCGGCGCGGCCGCCCGGGCCGCAGCGGCCTATCTCGGTGGGCAGCAGGACGTCGGCGGCCCGCTCGGCGGCGCTCCAGCCCGTCACGTCCAGCAGCAGGCCGTCCAGCGGGCCGCCGACCAGCTCGGCGTACTCGTGGCCCGGCCGCAGTCCCGCGTCGGGGTCGTCGTGGTCCGCCCCGTACACCCGCCCGCGCATGATCCGCTCGTCCATGGGGCCAGCGTGCCATCCGGCACTGACAACGGACCCGGGCATCCTTCGCGGCCCGGTTCCAGGCGCCGTCCGCCGATCGGGCAAGGCCGATGTCGTCCGCGCATGTCCGGGGCCGGCCGGGGCAGACGCCCCTGCAGCAGGGCCGGTGCGGACCCCGTCGCGCCGCGGCGCCGCGCCCGCCTGCCGAGGACGAGGAGGACGCCCTGTGAGCCGTGTAAGTCCGGTGACCATTGCCGGAGACCGTCCCGCCCGGCCGGAACGCCCGCCGGCCGATCCGGCGCCGCAGCCGCGGAGCCCGCAGCCGATCCCGCGCGACCCGGCCCCGATGGACCCGGACCACGTGCCGGTGCCCGACCCCGGCCCCGGTCCGGAGCACCCGCCGGTGCCCGAGCACGAACCGGACCCGCACGAGCCGCCGGACTGACGTGCCGAGGCCGTTGCCGCCTGTGCGAGGCCGCTGCTGGCAGGATGACGGCATGGAACGAGTGCAAGGTATCGGCGGGTACTTCCTGCGGGCGGCCGACCCTGCGGCGCTGGGCGCCTGGTACCGCGACTGCCTGGGCCTGGACACCGACGAACACGGCCTGTGGTCCCAGCCCGCCGGGCCGACCGTCTTCGCGGCCTTCGAGTCCGGCACGGACTATTTCGGCTCCCCCTCCCAGCAGACCATGCTGAACTTCCGGGTCCACGACCTGGACGCGATGCTGGCCCAGCTGCGCGCCAAGGGGGCGGAGGTGGCCGGGGAGGTCCAGGAGATGGACGGCGTCGGCCGCTTCGGCTGGGTCACCGACCCGGAGGGCAACCGGATCGAACTCTGGCAGCCGGCCTGACGGGCCGCCGGCTTCGGGGTCGGCGGCCTCCGCCCACCCCGCGCACTGCGCCGCCTCGGTTCCAGCTGTCGGGGTTGTCCTGGCGCAGCGCGCGGGTGGGCGGGCGCAGCGAGGTCATCAGCTC
>NZ_JBFBGK010000007.1:87778-145278 GCF_040684615.1 Streptomyces sp. NPDC089919 | reverse complement strand
GAGCGCCGCTTGACGCGGGGACCCGCCCATCCCGACCGCCCCGCCCCGCCCTACACCCCGCCCCGCCCCGCCCCGCCCCTGAAAACGAAAACGGGACGTCCCGGTCCGTACTACCTGCGTACGGACCGGGACGCCCCGGCGGAGCTGTCGGGCGGGCTCGGGCCTGTTAGGCCTTGGCCTGCTTGCGGGACTTGTCGCCGATCGTCACCAGGCCGGCGATCAGCAGGAAGAGGCCGATGGGCGCACCAACGAAGAGGCCGAGGGTCTCGGCCACGCTGAGCCCCTTGCCGGGGTCGTCACCGTCGTCGCGGGTGAGCGCGAGCGCGGGAGATGTCATGAGCAGCATCATCAGCGTCGACCCGGCTGCGATGGCACCGGCGCGCAGAGCGTTCTTCTTGTCCACGGTGCAAAAGTATCCAACTACTGATCGGACTGCGCGCCCGGGGGTGCCGTACGGGGCTCCGGCCCCGGCCGCAGGGCTCTCATCAGGGCGTTCAGCCGGGGCGATGCGGTCAGCTCCTCCAGGGAGAGCGCCCGGCCGTCGGGGCCGGCCACCGGCAGCCGCCAGTTGGGGTACTGGTCCCAGGTGCCGGGGAGGTTCTGCGGGCGGCGGTCCCCCACCCCGTCGGGCAGCCACACCCCGACCAGCCGGGCCGGGGTGCGCAGCAGGAAGGCGTAGAGCGCCCGGACGGCGGCCTCCTCGCCCTTCACGTCCAGCCCCAGCCCCTCCAGCACCGCCAGCCACTCGGCGGTCTCCACGGCGTCCGCCGCGCGCTCCTCGGCCACCGGCCGGGTCAGCAGACCCAGCCGGTGCCGCAGTTCGACGTGCTCCCCGCCGAGCCGGGCGGCGGACGGGGGCAGGTCGTGGGTGGTGGCGGTGGCCAGGCAGTCGGCCCGCCAGCGCTCCGGGGCCAGCGGCAGACCGTCCCCGTCCCAGTCCCGCTCGAACCACAGCACGGAGGTGCCCAGCACGCCCCGCCGGGCCAGCGCGCGCCGGACGGCCGGCTCGACCGTGCCCAGGTCCTCGCCGATCACCGCGGCCCCCGCCCGGTGCGCCTCCAGCACCAGCACGGCCAGCATCGCCTCGGCGTCGTACGCCACGTACGTGCCCTCGGTCGGCGGCCGGCCCGCGGGCACCCACCAGAGCCGGAACAGGCCCATCACGTGGTCGATGCGCAGCGCCCCGGCATGGCGCAGCAGGCCGCGCAGCAGGTCCCGGTAGGGGGCGTACCCGGCGGCGGCCAGCGCGTCGGGCCGCCAGGGCGGCAGGCCCCAGTCCTGGCCGCGGGCGTTGAAGGCGTCGGGCGGGGCGCCCACCGACATCCCGGCGGCGAAGGCCCCGGGCTGTGCCCAGACGTCCGCTCCCTCCGGGTGCACGCCCACCGCGAGGTCGTGCACCAGCCCCAGCGGCATCCCGGCCTCCCGGGCGGCCCGCTGGGCGGCGGCGAGCTGGGTGTCCGTCAGCCAGGCCAGCCAGCGGTGGAACTCCACCCGCTCCGGCGGGGCCTGGGCCGGCCACCCGGCCGGGTCCGCGCCCCGCTCCTCGGCCAGCGCGCACCAGCGGGCGTGGTCGGTCAGCGCCCGCCCCTGGTCCTCCAGGAAGGCCCGGTAGCCGGCGTCCCGGCCGGGCCCGCGCGGGACCTCGTACAACAGCTCCAGGGCCGCCTTCTTGAGGGCCCAGACGGCGTCCCGGTCGATCAGGGCGCCCTTGGCCAGGACCTCCTCGCGCAGCGCGGCGGCCCGGAGCGCGAGCGCGTCCAGGGCGGCCCGGCGCCCGGGGCCGGCGTAGGCGTACTCCGGGACGTCCTCGATGCGCAGGTGGACCGGGTCGGGGAAGCGCCGCGAGGAGGGCCGGTAGGGGGACGGGTCGGTGGGCGTCCCGGGCACGGCCGTGTGCAGCGGGTTGACCTGGACGAAGCCGGCGCCGTGCACCCGCCCGGCCCAGCCGGCCAGTTCGGCGAGGTCCCCCAGGTCGCCCATGCCCCAGGAGCGCCGGGAGAGCAGCGAGTAGACCTGCACCAGCAGGCCGCACGCCCGGCCGGGCACGCCGGGCGCCCGGTCGGGGGCCGCGATCAGGTGCGCCCGGGCGGTCCGGCCGTCCGGGGTCACGGCCGTCAGCCGGTGCACGCCCGGGGGCAGTTGCGCGAGCCCGGCCGCGGCGTCCGCCGACCGCCAGGCGTCCTGCCCGCCGTCCTCCCGGTCCACGGTGAGGCGGCTGCCGGGCGGCAGGCCGGTCAGCCCGGCCGGCGGCGGGCCGCCCAGCCAGTGCACCAGCGTGCCGGGCAACAGGCGCCCGGCCGCGGCCGCTTCGGCCGCTCCGAGCGCGGCGTCCACCGCCCCGGGGGTGGCGGCGTCCACGCCCAGGGCGGCGAGCACCGCGATGACCGTGGCGTCCCCGACCGGGACGGTGACGTCCTGGGAGGGCGCGTAGGAGGTGGCGACCCCGTGCAGGGCGGCGAGCCGGGCAAGGCTCATGTCAGACCCCTGTCGGCCCCGAATCGGAGGCCGCGCCCAGGGCGGTCGGCTCGCTCGTCAGAGGGGCTTCGTCCGCGAGCGGCGGCTCGCTGGTGAGTGGTGCGGCGGCGGCGAGCGGCGGTTCGCTCGTCAGGGGCGGCAGCTGGGACTGCCGCGGCAGATGGGGGAACGGGGCGGCGGCGGCCGCCGGGTCCTGTTTGGAGCGGGTGCCCGCGGACATGGACGTCCTCCTCGGTCGGAGCGGTCCCGGACGCCCGGGCCGTATCAGAACAATGCAGCCCTACCCACCCCATGACCGCGCATTCCTGCAGTCCAGCGCGGCGAACCCGAAAGGATCTCGGGGCATAACGGTCACAACGGCCACGGGCGTTGACACCCGAGCCGTACGGGTGGTGGGCTCGGGCTCATTCGTACGAGCGGGGGGACGACTCGACACGAGGAGGGCCTGCGTGCCGATCCGGGGCAGCAAGCGCGCCACAGCCGTCGCCATCGCCGTGGTCGGCGGTCTCCTGGCCACCCCCGGGGCGGTCGCCGCCCCGACGCCCGGGCCGCCCGCCGGCACTCCGGCCGACCACCCCGGTGACCAGCCCCGGGGCCGGGTCCCGGCGGATCCGACGGCCGGTCAGAACTCGCCCTCCCAGGCCACCCTGATCCCGGGTCAGCCCGGGTCGGCGGACAGTCGCACGGTCCGGGTGCCCTCGCCCCGGGACGGACTGCCCGCCGTCTGGCCCCGCCCGCAGTCGGCGACCCCCGCGGGTCCCGGCGTCCGGCTGGGCGCCGACGCGGTGCTGGTCGCGCCGCCCGGGGCCGATCCGTACGCCCTCGAGCTGGTCCGGACCGTCCTGCGAGCGGCCGGCGTGCGGACCTTGAGCGAGGTCGGGCCGAACGCCGCGCTGCCCGCGCACGGCACCGTCGTACGGGTCCAGGGCACGGACGCCGAGCGGGCGCTGCGCGCGCTGGGCGCCACCGAGGCCGGGGACCTGCCGTCCGGGGGCTACCGGCTGGCGGTCGGCAAGGAGTCCGGCCGCGACACCGTCGCCCTGGTCGGCACCGGCCCCGACGGCCTCTTCCACGCCGCGCAGACGCTGCGTCAACTGGCCGCCGGGGCGCCCGCGCTGCCGGGGGTCGTGGTGCGGGACTGGCCGTCCGCCGCCGTCCGCGGCACCACCGAGGGCTTCTACGGGGAGCCCTGGACCCGGGAACAGCGACTGGCCCACCTCGACTTCATGGGCCGCACCAAGCAGAACCGCTACCTGTACGCACCGGGCGACGACCCCTTCCGCACGGCCCGCTGGCGCGAGCCGTACCCGGCCGCCCAGCAGGAGGACTTCCGGGCGCTGGCCGCCCGGGCCGCGGCCAACCACGTCACGCTGGGCTGGGCGGTCGCCCCGGGCCAGACGATGTGCCTGTCCTCGGCCGGCCACCGCAAGGCCCTGCTGGCCAAGCTGGAGTCGATGTGGGCGCTGGGCGTGCGCGCCTTCCAGCTGCAGTTCCAGGACGTCAGCTACACCGAGTGGTGCGGGGCCGACCGGGACCGGTACGGCTCGGGCCCCGAGGCCGCGGCCGAGGCCCACGCGGAGCTGGCGGGTGCGGTCGCCCGCGAGCTGGCCCGCCGCCACCCCGGCTCCGCGCCGCTGTCGCTGATGCCGACGGAGTACTACCAGGACGGCGCCACCCGCTACCGCACGGCGCTGGCCCAGGCGCTGGACCCGCGGATCGAGGTGGCCTGGACGGGCATCGGCGTGGTGCCCCGGACCATCACCGGCGGGGAGCTGACCTCGGCCCGGGAGGTCTTCGGGCACCCGCTGGTCACCATGGACAACTACCCGGTCAACGACTACGCGCCCGGCCGGCTCTTCCTCGGCCCCGCCACCGGCCGGGACCCGGCGGTGGCGGGCGGCTCGGCGGGCCTGCTCTCCAACGCCATGCAGCAGGCGGCGGTCTCCCGCATCCCGCTCTTCACGGCCGCCGACTTCGCCTGGAACCCGCGCGGCTACCAGCCGGCCGAGTCCTGGTCGGCGGCGCTGGACGAACTGGCGGGCGGCGACGCCCGGGCCCGCGAGGCGCTGGGCGCGCTGGCCGGGAACACCGCCTCCTCGGTGCTGGGCGCGGACGAGTCGGCGTACCTGCGGCCGCTGCTGGCGGAGTTCTGGGCGGCCCGGGCCGGGGCGGACCGGGCGGCCCAGGACCGCGTCTCGGACCGGCTGCGGGCCGCCTTCACCGTGATGCGCGAGGCCCGGGAGCGGCTGGCCGGTCCGGCCGACGGCGGGCTCGGCGAGGAGGCCGGCCCCTGGATCGACCAGTTGGCGCGGTACGGGGCGGCCGGCGAACGGGCGCTGGACCTGCTGCGGGCCCAGGGCCACGGCGACGGGGCGGCCGCCTGGCGGGACTCGCTGGCGCTGGCGAAGGCCCGCAAGGAGATCGACGCCGAGCCGGTGACGGTCGGCAAGGGCGTCCTGGGGCAGTTCCTGGCCAAGGCGGCCGCCGAGGCCGACGCCTGGACCGGCGCGGACCGCCGGCCGGCCGGTCCGGTGGCCCGGGACGCGCAGTCGTACACGGTGCCGCTGGGCGGGGTGCGGCCGGTCGAGGCGGTCACGGTGATGGCCGAGCCGGCATCCGGCGCGACCGGCAACGGCACCGCCGTGACCGGCGGCCGGGCCGCGGCCGTGGAGGCGCACGTGCCGGGCGAGGGCTGGCGCAAGGTCGGCGAGCTCTCCCCCACCGGCTGGACCCAGGCCCCGGCCGCGGGGCTGCGGGCCGACGCGGTCCGGGTCGTGTGGGCGGGGGCGGCGCCCGCGCTGCACACGGTCGTGCCCTGGTACGCCGACGAGCCCGCGGCCGGCTTCGAGCTGGCCGGCGGCGGCCGGGCCGACGCGGAGATCGGCGGCGCGCCGCAGCGGCTGTCGGCCGAGCTGTCGGCGCTGCGGCCGGGCGCGGTACGCGGCGCGCTGACCGCACGGGCCCCGCACGGGATCCAGGTGCGGGTGCCGGGGCCGACGACGGTGCCGTGGGGCTCGAAGGTGTCGGTGCCGGTGGAGGTCGTGGTGCCGGCGGGCACCCCGGCCGGCGCCTACGACGTGCCGGTCTCCTTCGGGGGCGAGCAGCGCACGCTCACCGTGCGGGCCTTCCCCCGGACCGGCGGCCCGGACCTGCTGGCCGGGCGGCCGGCCACGTCCTCGGGGGACGAGACCCCCGGCTTCCCGGCCGCCGCGGCCACCGACGCGTCCCCGACGACCCGGTGGTCCTCACCGGCGGCGGACGGGGAGTGGTGGCAGGCGGAGCTGGCTTCGCCGACGCGGGTGGGACGGGTCTCGCTGCACTGGCAGGACGCGCACCCGTCCTCGTACCGGGTGCAGGTCTCCACGGACGGGTCGTCCTGGCGGACGGCGGCGACGGTGGCCGCGTCCTCGGGGGGCCGGGAGTCCGTCCGCATGGACGAGCCCGCCGTCCGCTACGTCCGCGTCGTCTGCGACACCCGCGCCACCGACTACGGCTGCTCCCTCTACTCCGCCTCCGCCTACGCGGTGGCCCCCTGAGGGGCCACCGCGTAGGTCAGGACGCGGCCGTGCGGGTGAGGGCGTCCTCCGCGCCGTACGGCTGGAGGTAGGGCATCCAGCGGGGGTCCCGGTGGCCGGTGCCGATGATGCGCCAGGCCAGGCCCGAGGGCGGGACCGGCTGGTGGCGCAGGCGCCAGCCGAGGTCCACCAGGTGCCGGTCGGCCTTGGTGTGGTTGCACCGCCGGCAGGCGGCGACGACGTTGTCCCAGACGTGCTGCCCCCCGCGGCTCTTGGGGATCACGTGGTCGACGCTGGTGGCCACCCCGCCGCAGTACATGCAGCGGCCGCCGTCCCGCGCGAACAGCGCACGCCGGGTGAGCGGAACGGGCCCCCGGTAGGGGACCCGTACGAAACGCTTGAGCCGGACCACGCTGGGCGCGGGGACCGCTCTGGTCGCGCTGTGCAGGAAGGCGCCGGATTCCTCGAGGCAGATGGCCTTGTTCTCCAGGACGAGGACGAGCGCGCGGCGGAGCGGTACGACGCCGAGCGGCTCGTACGACGCGTTGAGGACCAGGACGTGCGGCACGGACTGCCTCCTTGTACGCCGGCGGCGCGTGGCTCGCGCCGGGACGATCTGCTCTTCAGTCTCCCCTTACGGCTGGTGGAAGCGCCACCACGCGCCCGTAACGGGTCGGAGGTGTTTTCAACCACACCGGAGTCATCCCCAGGTGAGTCTGGTCTCTCCCTCGAACAAGGCAACGGTTCCGCCCGATTGCCCCGTTAGTGTGGAGGGTCTGCCCGACCACCCCTTATCCGGGCAGACCGCTAGACCTGGAGGTTCTGTCGTGTCCTGGCCCGCTCCCCTGCTGGCCCTGGCGGCCCCCGATTCGCCGACCACGCTCCAAGAGGCCCACGAGTCCGCGACGAACGCCGCCGGCTACGTGGAGGAGAACTGGGCCGACTGGCTCAACACGGGCCTGAAGATCCTGCTGATCCTGGTGATCGCGGGGGTGCTCCGCTCGGTGGTCCGCAAGGGGATCACCAAGCTCATCAACCGCATGAACCGCAGCGCGGAGGCCGTCGAGGGCACCGCGCTCGGCGGTCTGCTGGTCAACGCCGAGCGGCGGCGCCAGCGCTCCGAGGCGATCGGCTCGGTGCTCCGCTCGGTGGCCTCGTTCGTGATCCTCGGCACGGCCGGGCTGATGGTGCTGGGCGCCCTGGAGATCAACCTGGGCCCGCTGCTGGCCAGTGCCGGTGTGGCCGGTGTGGCCATCGGTTTCGGTGCCAGGAACCTGGTCACCGACTTCCTCTCCGGCGTCTTCATGATCCTCGAGGACCAGTACGGCGTGGGCGACAAGATCGACGCGGGGGTGGCCTCCGGCGAGGTGATCGAGGTCGGCCTGCGCGTCACCAAGCTGCGCGGCGACAACGGCGAGATCTGGTACGTGCGCAACGGCGAGGTCAAGCGGATCGGGAACCTGAGCCAGGGCTGGGCCACCGCGGGCGTGGACGTCCAGGTCAAGCCGCAGGAGGACCTGGCGAAGATCCGCCGGGTGATCACCGGGGTGGCCGAGGAGATGGCCAAGGAGTCCCCGTGGGACGAGCGGCTGTGGGGCCCGATCGAGGTGCTGGGCCTGGACGAGGTCCTGCTCGCCTCGATGACCGTCAAGGTGTCGGCGAAGACGATGCCGGGCCAGCAGTTCGCGGTGGAGCGGGAGCTGCGCTGGCGGATCAAGCAGGCCTTCGACGACGCGGGCATCCGGATCGTCGGCGGGGTCGTCGCCGTGGAGGAGGAGGCCCCGGCCGACCCGTCGGCCGCGGTGGCCCCGCCCTCGGCGCTGGCCAACCCGGCCTCGCCGCAGTCCCTGGCGACCGCCCCGATACCGCTGCCGGGCCCGGTGCCCGGCGCCGGCTCCCCGGTACGGCTCACCAAGTGACCGGCTGGTCACGCAAGCCGTCCGCCGCGTAGGCGGACCTCCCCCGGCGCCCCCGGCGCGGCCCTCGGCCGCCCGGGGGCGCCGTCGTGTCCGGGCCCGGCCGATTTCCCCTCCCCGCGGACCGTTGACGCGCCCGTGAGCTGCCGCGTAGGTTGCACCGCAGCCGTTAGGAAAGTTTCCTAACAGTCAGCGGAAAGGGGGCACGATGGCCGGTACGACGCCCGGGACCCCCCGCGTGCTGCGCGCCATGAACGACCGCGCCGCCCTGGAGCTGCTGCTGGCGCACGGGCCGCTCTCCCGCACCCGGATCGGCCGGCTCACCGGCCTGTCCAAGCCCACCGCCTCCCAGCTGCTGGCCCGGCTGGAGGACGCGGGACTGGTCGTGGTCACCGGTACCGACGGCGGCCGACCGGGCCCCAGCGCCCAGCTGTACGCCCTGAACGCGGGCGCCGCGCACGTGGCGGCGCTGGACGTGACCCCCGAGCGCATCCTGGCCGCCGTCGCGGACCTGACCGGCGCCCGGACCGGCGCGTACGAGCTGCCCGCGGGCCGGGGCGGCGGCGCCGTCGAGCGGGTCGGCGCCGCCCTGGACGGGGCGCTCGGAGCCGCCGGGCTGGCCCGCTCCGACGTGCACCGCCTGGTCATCGGCACCCCCGGCGCCTTCGACCCGCACACCGGGCGGCTGCGCTACGCCGGCCACCTGCCCGGCTGGCACTCCCCCGACCTGCTCGACGAACTGGCCGCGGCCCTGCCGATGCCGGTGGAGTACGAGAACGACGTCAACCTGGTCGCCGTCGCCGAGCAGCGCCTGGGCGCCGCCCGCGGCCACGCCGACTTCGTCCTGCTGTGGAACCAGGAGGGCCTGGGCGCCGCACTGGTGCTGGGCGGCCGGCTGCACCGGGGCTGGACCGGCGGCGCCGGCGAGGTCGGCTTCCTGCCGGTGCCCGGTACCCCGCTGGTGCGCCGGGTGGCCCGGCTCGGTTCCGGCGGCTACCAGGAACTGGCCGGTACCCAGGCCCTGCCCGGGCTGGCCCGGGAGCTGGGCGTCCCCGACCCGCCGCCGGCCGCACCGGGCGCCGACCCGCACCTCGGACCCGCGCTGGCGCTGCTCCGGGAAGCCGCGGGCGCGACCCGCGGACCGTACCGGGAGCTGCTGGGCCGCTACGCCACCGCCCTGGCCACCGGTCTGGCCTCGGTGGTCGCCGTGCTGGACCCCGAGGTCGTGGTGCTCTCCGGGGCGGCGCTGACCGCCGGCGGCGAGCCGCTGCGCGCACTGGTGGAGGCGGAGCTGGCCGACCTGGCCGCCGCCCGGCCCCGGCTGGTCACCGGCACGGTCCACGAGCACCCGGTCCTGAGCGGCGCGCTGGAGAGCGCCCTGGCCGCCACCCGCGAAGAGGTCTTCGACACCAGCCGCTGAACCACCGGCCGCCGCACCCCCGGCCGGCCGCACCGCGTACCCGCACCCTGCGCGACCCGTACCGCACCACCGCACCACCCGTACCGCAGAAGGCACCACCGCACCACGGAAGACACCGCCCCGTCCCGCCCCCGAGGGAGCCCGTCATGCCCAGGACCCGCCGTCTGACCGCAGCCGTCGCCACCGCCGCCGCGCTAGCGGCCCTCACCGCCGCCTGTACCGGCCAGCCCTCCGCGACCGCCCAGGACGATCCGACGAAGGACGTCACGATCAACTTCTGGCACGGCTGGAGCGCCCCCGCCGAGGTGAAGGCGATCGGGGAGAACATCGCCCGGTTCGAGAAGGCGCACCCCAACATCCACGTCAAGGTCACCGGCAACATGACCGACGACAAGATCAACCAGTCGCTGCGGGCCGGCGGCGACAAGGCCCCGGACGTGGTGTCCTCCTTCACCACCGACAGCGTCGGGAAGTTCTGCGCCTCCGGGGCCTTCGTGGACCTCAACCCCTTCCTCGCCAAGTCGAAGGTGGACAAGACGGCGGTCTTCCCGCGGCCCCTGCTGGAGTACACCCAGTACCGCGGCAACCAGTGCACCCTGCCGCTGCTGAGCGACGCCTACGGGCTGGTCTACAACAAGGACGCCTTCAAGGCCGCCGGCATCAGCGGCCCGCCCAAGACCTGGAGCGAGTTCACCGCCGTCGCCAAGCGGCTGACCAAGCAGAAGGGCGACTCGTACGAGCAGCTGGGCGTGATGCCCACCTGGCACGGCTACGAGACCACGCCGATGCGGCTGGCCGCGCAGTGGAGCCCCCGCTACTTCGACGCCCAGGGCAAGGCGAACATCTCCCGGGACCCGGGCTTCGCCGCGGCCCTGACCTACCAGAAGGACCTGGTCGGCCAGCTCGGCGGCTACCAGCGGCTGGAGAAGTTCCGGGCCGGCTTCGGTGACGAGTGGAGCGCCGAGCACCCCTTCCACAAGGGCCTGGTGGCCATGCAGATAGACGGCGAGTGGCGGCCCTCGATGGCCCGCGAGGCGGGCGTGAAGTTCGCCATCGGCACCGCCCCGCTGCCGGTGCCCGACGACCGGATCGGCGACTACGGCAAGGGCTACCTGTCCGGCACGGTCATCGGCGTGGCGTCCACCAGCGCCAAGCAGAACGCCGCCTGGGAGCTGGTGAAGTACATGACCACCGACACCGACGCGGTGGTGGCCTTCGCCAACGCCATCCACAACGTCCCCTCCACGCTGGCGGCGCTGCGCTCCCCGCAGCTGAAGGTCGACGAGAACTTCAAGACCTTCCTCGACATCGCCTCGAACGCCAAGTCCACCACCACCCCCGCGCAGGCCGACGGCGGCACCTACCAGCTCACCCTCCAGGACTTCGCCTACCGCATGGAGAAGGGCGCGGTGAGCGACGTGCCGGCCGGCCTCAAGCAGCTCGACGCCCAGATCGACACCGACATCGCGAAGGCGGAGTGAGCACGGTGGCCGCCTCCACCCCGGCGCCCGGCGCCGCCGCGGCGGGACCCACGCTGCGCTCCCGGCACCGGCGCGCCGCGCTGCGCACCGCCGCCTTCATGTCCCCCTGGCTGGTCGGCTTCGGGCTCTTCTTCGGCTACCCGCTGGTCTCCACCGTCTACTTCTCCTTCACCAAGTACGACGGCTTCCGGCCGCCGGTGCCCAACGGCACGGCGAACTGGAGCTACGTCTTCACCGAGTACCCGCTCTTCTGGCCCGCGATGCGCAACACGCTGTGGCTGGTGGTGGTGATGGTGGCCTGCCGGGTGGTCTTCGGGCTGGGCGTCGGCATGCTGGTCACGAAGATCAAGACGGGCACCGGGATCTTCCGGACCCTCTTCTACCTGCCCTACCTAGCCCCGCCGGTGGCGGCCACGCTGGGCTTCGTCTTCC
Organism: Streptomyces sp. NPDC089919; assembly: GCF_040684615.1. Classification (NCBI taxonomy): domain Bacteria; kingdom Bacillati; phylum Actinomycetota; class Actinomycetes; order Kitasatosporales; family Streptomycetaceae; genus Streptomyces; species Streptomyces sp. NPDC089919. The sequence goes on along the minus strand of NZ_JBFBGK010000007.1, from coordinate 134,039 downwards.
TGCTCAACCCGGGCACCGGGCCGGTCAACTCGCTGCTGGAGTCGGCCGGACTGCCCACCCCGGGCTGGTTCAACGACGCCGGCTGGTCCAAGCCCGCGCTCACCCTGCTCGCGATCTGGGGGGTGGGCGACCTGATGGTGCTCTTCATGGCCGCCCTGCTGGACGTGCCCAAGGAGCAGTACGAGGCGGCCCAGCTGGACGGCGCCGGCGCCTGGCAGCGCTTCCGGCACATCACCCTGCCGAACATCTCGCCCATCGTGATGTTCGCGGTGGTCACCGGAGTGATCTCGGCGCTGCAGTTCTACACGCAGCCGCTGGTGGCCGGGAAGGTGGCGGCCGGTGTGATCGGCGGCTCCGGCCAGCAGTTCGAGCCGGGCTACCCCGACAAGTCCACCCTGACCCTCCCCCAGATCGTCTACAACCTCGGCTTCCAGCGCTTCGACTACGGCTCGGCCTGTGTCGTGGCCCTGGTGCTGTTCGCCCTCGCCATGGCCTGCACGGCGGTGCTGATGCGCCGCCGCGGCGGCCTGATCCAGGCAGGTGACTGACCCGTGTCCCAGCTGCTCTCCCCGCCCCGGCCCGCCGCCCCGGCCGCCGACGGGCGCCACGCCGCGGCGGTGCGCGGCGCCCGCCGCCGCGCCGTGCTCCACTGGGTGGCCGTGCACTCCCTCGCGGTCGCCGCGGCGCTGTTCTTCGTCCTGCCGTTCGTCTTCCTCTTCCTGACCTCGGTGATGAGCGACCGGCAGGCGCTCACCCGCGACCTGTGGCCGCACACCTGGGAGTGGGCGAACTACGCGAAGGTCTGGCACACCCCCGGCTTCCTGACCTGGTGGCGCAACACCCTGCTGTACGCCGGGGTGGGCACCGCGCTGACCCTGATCTCCTCGATCCCGGTGGCCTACGCGCTGGCCAAGTTCCGCTTCCGGCTGCGCAACACGGCGCTGATGCTGGTCATCGCGATGATGATGCTGCCCCCGCAGGTCGTCGTGATTCCGATGTACCTCTTCTGGGCCAAGCAGTTGGGGCTCTCCGGCACCCTGTGGCCGCTGATCGTCCCGATGGCCTTCGGCGACGCCTTCTCGATCTTCCTGCTGCGCCAGTTCCTGCTGACCATCCCGGACGAGTACCTGGACTCGGCGCGGGTGGACGGCTGCGGGGAGATCCGCACCCTGCTGCGGATCGTCCTGCCCATGGCGAAGCCGGGCATCGCCGCGGTGGCGCTGTTCCAGTTCTTCTGCGCCTGGAACGACTACTTCGGCCCCCAGATCTACGCCTCGGAGAACCCGGCCGCCTGGACGCTCAGTTACGGCCTGGAGTCCTTCAAGGGCGCGCACCACACCAACTGGAACCTGACCATGGCCGCGACCGTGCTGGTCATGGCCCCCGTGATCGTCCTCTTCTTCTTCGCCCAGAAGGCGTTCGTCGAGGGCGTCACGCTCACCGGAGTGAAGGGTTAGACAGGCATGAAGCTGACCGTCGTGGGTGGCGGGTCCACCTACACCCCCGAACTGATCGACGGGTTCGCCCGGCTGCGCGATTCCCTGCCCATCACCGAGCTGGTCCTGGTGGACCCGGCCGCCGAGCGGCTGGAGCTGGTGGGCGCCCTGGCCCGGCGGATCTTCGCCCGGCAGGGCCACCCGGGGCGCATCACCACCACCGCCGACCTCGACGCGGGCGTGGCCGGCGCCGACGCCGTGCTGCTCCAGCTGCGGGTGGGCGGGCAGGCGGCCCGCCAGAAGGACGAGAGCTGGCCGCTGGAGTGCGGCTGCATCGGGCAGGAGACCACCGGCGCCGGCGGGCTGGCCAAGGCGCTGCGCACCGTCCCGGTGGTGCTGGACATCGCCGAGCGGGTCCGCCGGACCAACCCGGACGCCTGGATCATCGACTTCACCAACCCGGTGGGCATCGTCACCCGGGCGCTGCTGGCCGCCGGCCACAAGGCCGTCGGGCTGTGCAACGTCGCCATCGGCCTGCAGCGGAAGTTCGCCGCGCTGCTCGGCCTCGCCCCGGCCGAGCTGCACCTGGACCACGTCGGGCTCAACCACCTGACCTGGGAGCTCGGGGTGCGCCGGGGCGGCCCGGCGGGCGAGGACCTGCTGCCGCGGCTGCTGGCCGAGCACGGCGAGGCGGTGGCGGCGGACCTGCGGCTGCCGCGGGCGGTGCTGGACGAGCTGGGCGTGGTGCCCTCGTACTACCTGCGGTACTTCTACCAGCACGACGAGGTCGTCCGGGAGCTGTCCACCAAGCCTTCCCGGGCCGCCGAAGTGGCCGCGATGGAGCGGGAGCTGCTGGCGCTGTACGCGGATCCGGCGCTGGACGAGAAGCCGGAGCTGCTGGCCAAGCGGGGCGGCGCCTTCTACTCGGAGGCGGCGGTGGACCTGGCCGCCGGGCTGCTGGCCGGCGGCGGCAGTCCGGTGCAGGTGGTCAACACCCTGAACAACGGCACCCTGCCCTTCCTCGCCGACGACGCGGTGATCGAGGTGCCGGCCCGGATCGGCGCCACCGGCCCGGTCCCGCTGCCGGTGCCGGCGCTGGACCCGCTGTTCGCGGGACTGGTGGCGAACGTCAGCGCGTACGAGGACCTGGCCCTGGACGCGGCGCTGCGCGGCGGCCGGGACCGGGTCTTCAAGGCCCTGCTCGCGCACCCGCTGATCGGACAGTACGAGCAGGCGGCCGGGCTCACCGACCGGCTGCTGGCGCACAACAAGGAGCACCTGCCATGGGCGTGAGCGGTTCGGTGCTCGCGGTGGACGCGGGCAACAGCAAGACGGACGTGGCGCTGATCGCCCCGGACGGGTCGGTCAGCCGCACCGGCCGGGCCGGCGGCTTCCAGCCGTCCCGGGCCGGCACCGCCGCCGCGGTGGACGTGATCGCGGCGGCGCTGGCCGCGGCGGGGCTGGCCACCACCGGCCGGTCCCCGCTGGCCGGCCACGTCTCGGCCTGTCTGGCCAACGCCGACTTCCCCGAGGAGGAGCGGGAGCTGGCCGCGGAGATCGGCCGGCGCGGCTGGGCCCGCACCACCGAGGTCCGCAACGACACCTTCGCGCTGCTGCGGGCCGGGCTGCCGGCCGGGGCTGAGCCCTGCGGGGTGGCCGTGGTCTGCGGGGCGGGCATCAACTGCGTGGGCATGACCCCGGACGGGCGGACCGCCCGCTTCCCGGCGATCGGCGTGCTCTCGGGCGACTGGGGCGGTGGCGGCGGGCTGGCCGAGGAGGCCATGTGGCACGCGGCCCGGGCCGCGGACGGCCGGGGCGGGCCCACCGAGCTGGCCGCCGCGCTGCCCCGGCACTTCGGGCTGGACTCCATGGAGCGGCTGATCGGGGCGCTGCACCTGGGCGGCATCCCGCGCGGCCGGCTCCACGAGCTGGTCCCGGTCCTCTTCGAGGTGGCCGCCGGGGGCGACCCGACCGCCCGCTCGCTGGTGGACCGGCAGGCCGACGAGGTGGTCGCGATGGCCTCGGTGGCGCTGGACCGCCTGGGCCTGCTGGGTGCCGAGGTGCCCGTGGTGCTCGGCGGCAGCGTGCTGGCGGCCCGCCACCCGCTGCTGCACGACCGGATCGCGCAGCGGCTCGCGGAGCGGGCCCCGCGGGCCCGGATCACGGTGATCGGCGCCGCCCCCGTCCTCGGCGCCGGCCTGCTGGGGCTGGACGCGGTGGCCGCCGGCCGGCCCGCGTACGAGAAGCTGCGGGCCCACTTCGGCTGAACGGGGGGCGCGCACGGTCCGCTCCGGGGAGAGTGGAACCGGGGGACGGACGAACGCGTCTGCCGGGGTGGGGAGCAGGGCGCGGTGGTCCGGACAAGATCCAGTCATTGATGCTGTGCTTGTCGGCCACGGAGGCCATACTTCCCCCCGAGGGGGAGGTCAGGTGACGAACGCAACGACCGTGCGGCCGGACGGGCCGGGCCCGGCGGCCCCGCCGCCGCGCCGTGGCACGGCCTGGGCCGAGGGCGTGGCGCGGCTGCGCGCCGCGGCGGTCACGGAGCCCGGACGGCTGCGGATCATCGGGGCCGTGCTGGCCGCGCTGGTGGTGCTCTTCGGGGTCGTGACGGCCTGGCAGATCACCGACCGCTCCGCCGCCGCGCAGGACGTGGTGGGCCGTAGCCAGCCGCTGAGCGCGGACGCGGCGAGCATCTACCGCTCGCTGGCGGACGCCGACACCGCCTCCTCCAGCGGCTTCCTGGCGGGCAGCGGCGAGACCCGCGAGGTCCGCGAGCGGTACGAGAAGGACATCGCGAACGCCTCGCGGCTGCTGGTCAAGGCGGCGGCCAACGCCGGCGACTCCCCCGAGTCGGCGCGCCAGATCTCCCTGCTCAACGAGGGCCTGCCGGGCTACACCGGCCTGATCGAGCAGGCCCGCGCCAACAACCGGCAGGGCCTGCCGCTGGGCGGCGCCTACCTGCGCTACGCCAACGACCGCATGAGCACCCAGCTCCTGCCGGCCGCCCAGAAGCTGTACGAGGAGGAGACCCGGCACCTCTACGACGACTACGCCGCGGCCGGGTCCTGGCCGCTGGCGGCGCTGGCCGCCGGGCTGGCCGCGCTGGCGGCGCTGGGCTGGATGCAGCGGCGCACCTACCTGCGCACCCACCGGGTCTTCAACCACGGCCTGCTGGCCGCCACGGCCGCCTCGGCGGTGGTCCTGCTCTGGCTGACCGCGGGCCACGCGGTGGCCCGCAGCGACCTGCTGGAGTCCCGGGAACACGGCCAGGAGTCCCTGAAGGTGCTCAACGACGCCCGGATCAGCTCGCTGCAGGCCCGGGCCAACGAGAACCTGACCCTGGTCTCCCGCGGCGCCGTGCTGGCCGCGGACAAGAAGTCCGACAAGTACGACGTCGACTTCGGCGGCGCCATGGCCCGCCTGGACGCCCGGCTGGCCGCGGCGCTGAAGCTGGCCGACGACGCGCCCGGCACCGCCCCGGTGGACCGCGCGATGGCCGGCGCCCGCGAGTGGCGCAAGCGGCACGCCGCCGCCCGCTCGGTGGACCTCACCGGCGACTACCAGGGCGCCCTGGACCAGGTCATCGGCGGGACCTCGGTCGCCTACGCCAAGAGCTCCGGCGCCTGCTTCGACACGGTCGACGCCGCGCTGGAGGCCGCCCTGGCCCACGAGCAGCGGCAGTTCACCCGGGCCGCGCAGGGCGGTCTGGACGCCTTCGGCGGGCTGGTGGCCGGCGCGGGCGCGCTGGCCGCGCTGGGCGCGGCCGGGGCCCTGCTGGGCATCGGGCGCAGGCTTTCGGAGTACAGGTGATGCGGATGGGCGGGGGACGGATGCCGGCGGGCGACGGGGAGCGGCCCCGCCGGCTGCGGCGGCTGCGCGGCTGGGGCGGGGTGACCGGGATGGCCCTGGCCTGCGCGGTGACGGCCGCGGTGGCGCTGCTGCCGCTGGCCCGGCACGAGGACGGCGCCGGGCGGACCGGGACCGGGCGGGTCGTGCAGAGCGCCCCCGCCACCGTCCCGGCCGACACCTGCCGGGACCCGGAGGCGAGCCTGACCCCGGCCGCGGTCGACGGGCCCGCGGTCGCGCGGATCAAGGCCGCCGGGAAGCTGGTCGCGGGCGTGGACCAGAACAGCTACCGGTGGGGCTACCGCAATCCGGCCAGCGGGCAGCTCGAGGGCTTCGACATCGACCTGGTGAAGGCGATCGCCAAGGACATCCTGGGCGACGAGAACGCCGTCATCTACCGCGCGATCCCCACCAGCGAGCGGATCCCCGCCCTCAAGGCCGGCCGGGTCGACGTGGTGGTGCGCACCATGACCGTCAACTGCAAGCGGTTGGAGGACGTGGCCTTCTCCACCGCGTACTTCGAGACCGGCCCGCAGGTGCTGGCGCCCAAGAACTCCCCCATCACCGGGTACGACGCCTCGCTCAAGGGCCGCCGGATCTGCTCGGCCAGCGGCTCCACGGCCGAGACGCAGCTGAAGGCGAAGTCCTTCGGCGCGGACATCTCCACGACCGTGCCGAACCAGCTGGACTGCCTGGTGCGGCTCCAACTGGGCGAGGTGGACGGCATGGTCACCGACAACGCCCTCGCCGCCGGCCTGGCCGCGCAGGACCCCTCGGTGCGGCTGGTGGGACAGCCGTTCGCCCAGGAGTTCTACGGTGTGGCGATGAACAAGGGCGCGGAGGATCTGGTACGGAGGGTCAACAAAGTCCTCGAGGACTACCGCCGGGGCGGGGCGAACAGCCCCTGGATGACGGCCTACCGTAAGTGGCTGGCGGCCGACCTCCCCGGCATCACGGCGCCCCCGGCGCCCGAGTACCGCGACTGATCGCGGCATGGGCCCCGCACCGGCGGGGCACCGCTCAATCCATGCGGACACGGCATGGGGCACTGGAACGGCGAGAGAGGGCATCGATGGGCGGCACGGGTTCCTTCCCCGGCTCCGGCGACGGGCCCGCGGCCCCGGTGATGGACCGGGACGAGGCCGACCGCGCGCTGGCCCGGCTGGCCGCCGAGCACGAGGCGGTCGAGACCTCGCTGCTGGCGCTCCAGGACCACGCGGGGCGCCGGCTGCTGGAGGGCGCCGAGCTGGCCGGGCACACCAAGCAGCGGTGGGCCGAGGCGGATGCGGCGATCACCCTCCTGTGGTCGTACTTCGACGCCTACGCCGCGGCGCTGGAGGCGGTCCGCGAGGTGCGGGCCCGGCGCCGCTGGCCCTCCCGCGAGGACCTGGTGGAGCTGACCGAGCGGCTGCGCGGCCGCAGCGTCACCCTGCCGGGCTCCGGTTCGGGCGGCCCGGAACTGGCCGAGCGGTACAGCCTGGCCGGGCTGGTGACCCGGATGAACGAGCTCTACGCCGCCTCGCTGGACGCGGTGGTGGCAGCGGACGCGGTCTGGTCGGCGCTGCCGGCCCGGATCGACCTGCTCTCGGCCGAGCTGCTGCGCACCCGGTCGCTGGCCCACTCGGTGGGCGTGCGGCCGGGCGAGCACCCGTCCGGCGACGACCTGGAGTCGATCACCGCCGAACTGACCGCGCTGCGGGCCGAGGTGATCGCCGACCCGCTGGCCTTCTGGCAGCCCTCCCCGGGCAGCTCCGCCCCGGGCGGCGGGCGGCCGGACACCGGGCGCTACGACCGGGCGGCCCGCGCGCTGGAGGACGTCCGCCGGGAGATCGAGGCGGTGCTGCTGGTCCGGCAGGACGCCGAGCGGCGGCTGGTCGGGCTGCGGGACCTGCTCTCGCGCGCCGACCGGACCCTGGCCGAGGCCAGGAACGCCCGCGGCGAGGTGCTGGCCAAGATCGCCGCCTCCGAGGTGCCGGCGGTCAGCGGGCCGCCGACCGCGCTCCAGGAGGAGCTGGCCACCGCCGCCGAGTACCGCCGGCACGCCCAGTGGCACCGGCTCTCACCGCTCCTGGAGTCGCTGGAGCGGCGGGCGGAGGACGAACTGGAACGCGCCCGGGACTCGCTGACCGCGGTGACCGCACCGCTGGCGGTCCGGGCGGAGCTGCGCGGCCGGCTGGACGCGTACAAGGCGAAGGTGACGCGGCACGGCATGGCCGAGGACCCGCTGTTGATCGAGCGGTACGACGCGGCCCGCCGGATGCTGTGGAGCGCGCCCTGCGACCTGCGGGCCGCCGAGCAGGCGGTGCTGCGCTACCAGCACGCCGCCGCCGAGGTGCTGGTACCGCGGCAGTACGAGCCGGAGGATGGCGCATGAGCGAGGTCGGAACCGTCTCCGGGGCGGCCGGGGCCGCGGCCGCCGGCAGCCCCTGCCGGCGCCCGGGGTGCACCGGGGCGTACGAGGACATGGGCGGCGGCGAGCTGTACTGCGACACCTGCGGGCTGGCCCCGGTGGCGCGGGTGCCGGGGCCCGGTACGGGTACCGGCACGGCCGGCGGCGCCCCCGCCGGGGCCGGGGAGCTGGAGTCGCTGCCGACCGGGATGACCGGGGCGGCCCGCGGCGGATCGGGGCGGTCCGCCTCCTCGGCCAGCTCCTCGCGCGCCTCCGGCCGCTCGTCCTCCCGCTCCTCCTCGCGCTCCTCCCGGTCCGCGAGCTCCCGGCGCTCGGTCTCCGGGCGGCTCTCGCGCGCCCTGTCCGGCGCCGGCACGGCGGCCGGCCGCTCGGTGTCGGTGCGCAGTTCCGGTTCGGCCGCCTCCGGCAGCGCCCGGGGCCGGCTGGGCGCGGGGCTGGTGACCGTACCGGAAGTACCGCGTCCGGACCCGTCCGCGGCGGTGCTGGAGAACCCCGAGGTACCCGAGCGGAAGCGATTCTGCTCGCGCTCGGACTGCGGGGCCCCGGTGGGCCGTTCGCGCGGTGACCGGCCCGGGCGCACCGAGGGCTTCTGCACCAAGTGCGGGCACCCGTACTCCTTCGTGCCCAAGCTGCGCGCCGGGGACGTGGTGCACGGCCAGTACGAGGTGGCCGGCTGCCTGGCGCACGGCGGGCTGGGCTGGGTCTACCTGGCGGTGGACCGGGCCGTCTCGGACCGGTGGGTGGTGCTCAAGGGCCTGCTGGACACCGGCGACCAGGACGCCATGGCCGCGGCGATCAGCGAGCGCCGCTTCCTCGCGGAGATCGAGCACGCCAACATCGTCCGCATCTACAACTTCGTCGAACACCTCGACCAGCGCACCGGCTCCCTGGACGGCTACATCGTCATGGAGTACGTCGGCGGCAAGTCGCTCAAGGAGATCGCCAACGAACGCCGCCGGCCGGACGGCCGGCGGGACCCGCTGCCGGTGGAACAGGCCTGCGCCTACGGCATCGAGGCGCTGGAGGCCCTGGGCCACCTGCACAGCCGCAACCTCCTCTACTGCGACTTCAAGGTCGACAACGCCATCCAGCAGCAGGACCAGCTCAAGCTCATCGACATGGGCGCGGTCCGGCGGATGGACGACGACGAGTCCGCGATCTACGGCACGGTCGGCTACCAGGCGCCGGAGGTGGCCGAGCTGGGCCCCTCGGTGGCCTCGGACCTCTACACCGTCGCGCGCACCCTGGCGGTGCTGACCTTCGACTTCCAGGGCTACACGAACGTCTTCGTGGACTCCCTGCCCGACCCCGAGCACATCGAGGTCTTCCGCCGCTACGAGTCCTTCTACCGGCTGCTGGTCCGGGCCACCGACCCGGACCCCGGGCGGCGGTTCGCCTCCGCCCAGGAGATGGCCGAGCAGCTGACGGGCGTGCTGCGCGAGGTGGTGGCGCTGCAGACCGGGCGGCCCCGGCCGCACCTGTCCACCCTCTTCGGGCCGGAGCTGCGGGTGCCGGACACCGAGCTGTTCGCGGAGCGGGCGGCCGAGGTCTCCCTGCTCGGCCGGCGCTCGCCCGGCCGCGGCTGGGGACTGGGCCTGGGCCGCGGCACCGCGCGCGGGGCGCACCAGGCGGCGCCCGCCGGCGGCGCGGCCCCGGCGGCCCTTCCTGCCCCGCAGCCGCCGGTGCCGGACCCGGGTGGTTTCGGCCCGCCCCCCGGCGCCGGGGCGCTCTCGCCGCTCGGCACCACCGCCACGCACGCCGTGGGGTCGCCGGCCGCCGTCGTGCCCCCGGCGCGCCGGGGCGAGCCGGCCGCGGCGCCGCCGGTCCCGGTACCGGCCCCCGCAGCGCCACCGGCGCCCGGACTGGCCGCACCGGCCACCGCCCGGCACGCGCTGGCCCTGCCGGTGCCGCTGGTGGACGCCGCGGACCCGAACGCCGGTTTCCTCGCCGGTCTGATGGCCTCCGGTGCCGCGGAGCTGCTGGGCGCCCTGGCGGCGGCCCCGGCCGACTCGGTGGAGCTGCGGCTGCGCGAGCTGCGGGCCCGGCTGGAGCTGGGCGAGGCCCCCCGGGCCGGTGCGCTGCTGGCCGAGCTGGAGGAGCGGCACCCGGACGACTGGCGGGTGGTGTGGGCGCGCGGCATCGCCTCGCTGGCCGTCCGCGACGACGAGACCGCGGCCCTCTCCTTCGACGCGATGTACGACGCCTTCCCCGGGGAGCCCGCGCCGAAGCTGGCGCTGGGGCTGTGCGCGGAGGTCCTGGGCCAGTTGGACAACGCCGCCGAGTACTACCGGCTGGTGTGGCTGACCGATCCGGGCTTCGTCAGCGCGGCCTTCGGGCTGGCCCGGGTCCAGCTGGCCAGTGGGGACCGGGACGGGGCGGTGCGGACCCTGGAGTCCGTGCCGGAGTCCTCGATCCACTACACCGCGGCGCGGGTCGCGGCGGTCCGCGCCCGGCTGCGCGGGCGCTCCCCGCAGGAGCCGCTGGCCGCCGATCTGGCCGCGGCGGCCGATCAGGTGGAGGCGCTGCGGCAGTTCGGTCTGGACGCGGTCCGGCACGAACACCTGACCACCGAGGTTCTCGGGTCCGCCCTGGACTGGGTACTGTCGGGTAGCCCGGGGTCGGCCCCCGGGCACGCCTCGCTGCTGGGCAGCCAACTGGACGAGCGGGGACTGCGGTTCGGCCTCGAGCGTTCGTTCCGCGTCCTTGCGCGGCTGGCCCGGCGGGGCGAGGAGAGGATCGAACTGGTGGAGCGGGCCAACCGTTTCCGTCCCCGGACGTGGGTGTGAGTGATGTCGCGGATGCCATGGCTGTCTGGCTGCCCCAGCTGCGCCGAACCCCTGGAGGAGAGCGACCGCTTCTGCGGCCGCTGCGGCGCGCCGGTCCCCTCCGGTGACCGCCCCACCCTGCGCCTGACCCCCAACACCCCACCCGCCGCGCCCCGGCTCGGCTTCACCGCGCCGGGCGCCCCCGCCTGGACCGCCGCGCCGGGCAGCCCGCCCGGCGCGGCCATGGCCGGGGGGCCGTCCGGCGCCCCCGGCTTCCCGTCCGGCGGCACCGGTCCGATTCCGGGCGGCACGCCCGGCTTCGGGTCCGGCGGGGCCGGGGCGGCGCCCGGGCCCGCGGCGCAGCCGCTGACCGGCATGGCGCAACCGGGCGGCACGGGCGGCTCCTCGGGGCCGGCCGGCCACACCCGGTACGACGGGCCCGGCCACGAGGCCGCCGCCCCGGGCCACCCGGCCCACCCGGCCGGCCCGGCCGCCGGCGAGGGCCCGTACGGCGCTCCCGACGGCCCGACGGGCCACGCCACCGGCCCGGTCGCGGGCCACCCCCAGCCCGCGCCGGCGGGCAACGGCAACGTCTGCGTCGCCTGCCGGAGCGGGCACGTCGATCCCGACGGCTACTGCGAGAACTGTGGCCACGCCCAGCCCCGCGAGCGCGACCACCTCGAGGAGTCGCTGGAGACGGTGGCCGCGGTCAGCGACCGCGGGCTGCGCCACCACCGCAACGAGGACTCCTTCGCGGTGGCCGCCACCGCGCTCCCGGACGGCTCCGCCGCCACCGTCGCCATCGTCTGCGACGGCGTCTCCTCGGCCAGCCGTCCCGACGACGCCTCCGCCGCCGCGGCCGGTGCGGCGAACGAGTCGCTGCTGGCCGCGCTGCCCCGGGGCGCCAACCCCCAGCAGGCCATGCACGAGGCCATCCTGGCCGCGGCCGAGGCCGTGAACGGCCTCGCGGCCGCCCCCGGCCACCAGAACGCCCCGGCCTGCACCCTGGTCGGCGCCGTGGTCAGCCACGGCGTCCTGGTGATCGGCTGGGTCGGCGACTCCCGCGCCTACTGGGTCCCCGACGACCGCTCCGCCCCGCCCGCCCGGCTCACCGAGGACGACTCCTGGGCCGCCCAGATGGTGGCGACCGGGCTGATGACCGAGGCCGAGGCCTACGCCGACGCCCGGGCCCACGCCATCACCGGCTGGCTCGGCGCCGACGCGTACGAGCTGGAGCCGCACACCGCCGCCTTCAAGCCCGACCGCCCCGGCGTGGTCGTGGTCTGCACCGACGGACTGTGGAACTACGCCGAGTCCGCGCAGGAGATGGCCCGGGTGCTGCCGGCCGACGCCGCCGAGCGCCCGCTGCACAGCGCCCAGGTGCTGGTCGGCCACGCCCTCGACGGCGGCGGGCACGACAACATCACGGTGGCCGTGGTGCCGTTCCCCGTCACCGGGGAGCCCGCGCCCGTGCCCCCGTCCGCCGCGCACGCCGACTCCTAGGAGCCGCTCCCGATGGCCAACTTCGCCAAGCCCCGCGCGCCGCGGTTCGCCGTGGACGTGTACCAGAACGAATACCTGCCCGAAGGCGCGCGGGAGGTCAGCGCCATCGTGACCGTGACGGCCACCGGCGGGGCGGGCCTGACCCGCGCCACCGCCGTCGCCCCGGACAGCGCCGTGGTGATCATGGTCGACTGCTCGGGTTCGATGGACCACCCGCCCACCAAGATGCGGGGCGCCCGGGACGCGACCGCCGCCGCGATCGACACCCTGCGCGACGGCACGCAGTTCGCCGTGATCGCCGGTACCCACGAGGCCAAGGACGTCTACCCCGGAGGCGGCCGGCTGGCCGTGGCCGACGCCGCCACCCGCGCCCAGGCCAAGGACGCCCTGCGGCGGCTCGGCGCGGGCGGCGGCACCGCCATCGGCAGCTGGCTCCGGCTGGCCCGGCACCTCTTCGCCGGCAGCACCGCCGCGATCCGGCACGGCGTCCTGCTGACCGACGGCCGCAACGAACACGAGACCCCGGAGGACCTGGCCGCCGCGCTGGCCGCCTGTGCCGGGTCGTTCACCTGCGACGCCCGCGGGGTGGGCACCGACTGGGAGGTCAAGGAGGTCACCGGCATCGCCGAGGGGCTGCTCGGCCACGCCGACATCGTCGCCGATCCGGCCGGGCTGGCCGCCGACTTCACCGGCATGATGGAGCGGGCCATGGGCAAGGAGGTCGCGGACGTCGCGCTCCGGCTGTGGACCCCGGCCGGCGCCGAAGTCCTGTACGTGAAGCAGGTCGCGCCCGCCGTGGTGGACCTCACGGACCGGCGCACCGAGGCCGGCCCCCGGGCCGGGGACTACCCCACCGGCTCCTGGGGCGACGAGTCCCGCGACTACCACGTGTGCGTACGGGTCCAGGAGGCCGGTCTGGGCCAGGAGATGCTGGCCGCCCGGGCCTCGCTGGTGGTCCCGGAGGCGGGCGGTGCGACCGTGCTGTCCCAGGGTCTGGTCCGCGCCGTGTGGACCGACGACCTCGCCGCATCGACCTCCATCAACCCGCAAGTGGCGCATTACACAGGGCAGGCGGAGCTCGCCGTCGTCATCCAGCAGGGCCTAGAGGCCCGTAAATCGGGAGATTTCGACGGGGCCACGGCGAAGTTGGGACGAGCCGTGCAGTTGGCGAGTGCGTCGGGGAACGAGGACACTGCGAAACTGCTTGCGAAGGTGGTCGACGTCGTCGATGCCGCGAGCGGTACTGTGCGGCTGAAGGCGAAGGTGACGGATGCGGACGAGATGACTCTCGAGACGCGTTCGACGCAGACCGTGCGAGTGAAGAAGTAAGTCCTGGATCTCGGTCCCGACGGGGGGCCGGACAGGGAGAGGGGGAAGGGCCGACATGCCGACCTGTCCGAACGGGCACCATTCGGTCTCCGAAGACTGGTGCGAGGTCTGTGGCCACCGCATGGCCGGAACGGGCGCGCCCGCAGGAGCGACGCCTCCCCCGCCGCCCTCGTACGGCTACGGCTTCCCGGGGCCCGACGGGGGCGCGACCATGCAGGCCGAGCTGTGCCCGCAGTGCCGCACCCCGCGCGAGGCCATGGCGCCGTTCTGCGAGGAGTGCCGCTACAACTTCCTGACCCGCACGGCGACCTCGTACACCCCGGTCGCCCCGCCCGGCGGTCCCGGCGCGCCCGTGCCGCCGCACGGCATGGGCCCGGGCGCCCAGCGGCCCGGCCCCGGCCCGATGACGGGTCCCGGCCAGGCTCCCGGTCAGGGCACCGGCGCGAACCAGATGCCGCCCGGCTACCCGGCCCCCCAGCAGCAGCGCCCGCAGGACCCCTTCGAGTACCAGGGGTCCCGGCCCTCCCAGATGAACCGGCCCGCGGAGCCGCTGCACGGCGACCCGGCACAGGGCGGCTACCCGCCGGCCGGCTACGCCCCGCAGCAGATGCACCCCGGCGCCCCGGCGCCCGCGCCCGCCCCGGCGGCGCCCGGCGGTGACGACTGGATGCTGCCGCCGCCCGGACAGCAGCAGCCGCAGCAGCAGCCGTACCCCGGCCCGCCGCCGCAGCAGCACCAGCAGCCGCACCCGCAGCACCAGCAGAGCCCCCAGCAGCACCCCGGCCAGGGCGGCCACCCGGGCCAGGGCATGTACCAGGGCCAGCAGCAGCACCCGGGCCAGCAGCACCAGGCGCCCTACCCGGGCCAGGGCGGCGCCTGGTCGGCCACCATCGGGCCGGACCGCTCGTACTTCATGGCGATGATGCAGCGCAGCGGCCCCGAGGCCACCGGCCTGAACCTGCCCGCGTACTCCCCCGAGCAGCACCTGCCGCTGGCCGGCGGGCAGATCACCATCGGGCGCCGCCGCCAGTCCACCGGCGAGGCCCCCGACATCGACCTGTCGGTGCCGCCGGAGGACCCGGGCGTCTCGCACCAGCACGCCGTGCTGGTGCAGCAGCCCGACGGCAGTTGGGCCGTGGTGGACCAGAACTCCACCAACGGCACCACGGTCAACAACGGCGAGGAGCCGATCCAGCCGTACGTGCCCGTCCCGCTGGGCGACGGCGACCGCGTCCACGTCGGCGCCTGGACGACCATCACCATCCGCCGGGGCTGAGGCCGCCGGACGCACGCACGAGGAGGGCCCCGCCGGTCGAAGCCGGCGGGGCCCTCCTCGTGCGCGGGGCGCCGCGGGTCAGAACCCGATGCTGTTGGTGACCGGCAGCCATTCCTGGATCCGGGAGACCAGCTGCGCCCACACACCGGTCATCAGCAGCACGCCGACCACGACCAGGAAGCCGCCGCCGCACCGCAGCACCCACTTGTAGTGCTTCTTGACCCATCCGAACGCGGTCATCGACCGCTTGAAGGCCAGGGCGGCCAGGATGAACGGCACGCCCAGGCCGAGACAGAAGAAGATCATGAGGAGCGCCCCGCGCCCCGGGCTCTCCTGCCCCATCGACAGACCGATCACGGCACCGATGGTGGGGCCCATGCACGGGGTCCAGCCGAGCCCGAAGGTGAAGCCGATGATCGGGGCGCCGACCAGGCCCGCGGCCGGCTTCTTGTGGATGCGCAGGTCCCGCTGGGCCAGCGCCGGCAGGAAGCCCATGAAGCCCAGGCCGAACAGGACGGTCAGCGCGCCCAGGACCAGCTCCAGGGTGTCCTTGTGGACCGCCAGGGTCTGGCCGAAGTAGCCGAAGAAGGCGCCCTGGGAGATGAAGGGCGCGGAGAAGCCGAGCACGAACAGCAGCGCGCCGAGCAGCATCCGCCCGCGCTTGCCGTCCCGGGCCGCCTCGTCCATGCCCGAGGCGGAGAGGCCGGCGACGTATCCGAGGTAGCCGGGCACCAGCGGCAGGACGCAGGGCGAGAAGAAGGAGATCAACCCCGCCAGCAGCGCGACCGGCACCGCCAGTATCAGTGCTCCGTTCGTCACCACCGCGTCGGCAGATGCTGCCAGGACCACAGGGGGCTCCTTCTTTCCGCCGGCCTTGCAGGGGGTCAGACCGTCACACATAGGGCCCGACCAGTGTGGCACGGCGGTGATCCGCTCCTTCGGCGGGCCCCGGGGCCCCGGCCCAGGACGGCTCGAGGGACGCCGGAGCGCCCGCGCGGGACCGGGTCAGGCGGGGCGGGCCTCCAGGGGCCAGACGTACGCGCCCTCCGGCTCGTCCAGCCAGGACCACTGGCCCCCGTCGGTGACCGTGACCCCGAACCGCTCGCGGCCCGGGCGGCCTTCGGAGCGCCAGAGGTCCAGCGCCTCGCGCGGGTGCAGGGCGGGCCCGAGCAGCGAGAGCATGAACCGGAAGCGTTCGTTCTCGTGCAGGTCGTACGGCAGCCCGTACAGCTCGGGGTCCCGGTCGCCGCCGGCCCCGCCGCGCAGCGGGACGAAGTACGCGGGGGTGTGCAGGAAGCGGCCCTCGGCGAAGCCGGCGTCCCGCACGGTCAGCGCGATCAGCCCGGTGGCCAGCGGGGCGAGGATCCGGGCCCCGGGGGCGCACTGTGCCAGCCAGGCCGGCGGGACCACCGGCAGCGCGCAGGTGGCGATGATCCGGTCGAAGGGGGCGTGGCCCGGGGCGCCGCGCGCCCCGTCGCCGGTGACGACGGCGGGGTGGTGGCCGAGCAGCGCGAGGTGGGCGCGGGCGGCCTCGGTGATGTCCTCGTCGAGGTCGACGGTGGTGACGTGGTCGTCGCCGAGCCGGTGGCAGAGCAGGGCGGCGTTGTAGCCGGTGCCGGCCCCGACCTCCAGGACCCGGTCGCCGTCGCGCACCTCCAGGGCGTGCAGCATCCGGGCCATCAGGGAGGGCTGGCTGCTGGAGGAGACCAGTTCACCGTCGCGCAGCCGGGTGGCGAGGGCGGTGTCGGTGTAGACCCCGCGCAGCCAGCGGGCCCGGCGGGCCGGATCCGGGTCCTCGCTCCAGAGCCGCTCGTAGCCGCCACCGAGACCGGTGTAGAAGTACGGCACGAAGAGGTGCCGGGGGACGGCCTCGAAGGCGGCCCGCCAGGCGGGGTCCGGCAGGTCCCCGGCCGTGGTCAGCTCCCGTACCTGTGCGGCGTGCGCGACCCCGTACTCCACCGGGTGCGCGTCCGTCTGCGCCCCGGGTTCGCCGCGCGCCCTGTCTGAGCCCATGACTCCACTGTCCTGCCGACCCCGCGCGGGGGCCAGCGGGTGGTCCTAGGACCCGGGTCCTCCGTCCGGGCGTCTGAGACGATGGTCGGGTGAATGAGATTCCGCGGGGAACGGTGCAGGAGCAGACCTTCTACGACCAGGTGGGCGGCGAGGAGACCTTCCGCCGCCTGGTCCGGCGTTTCTACGAGGGCGTCGCCGGGGACCCGCTGCTGCGGCCGATGTACCCGGAGGAGGACCTCGGCCCCGCCGAGGAGCGGTTCACGCTCTTCCTGATGCAGTACTGGGGCGGTCCGAGCACGTACAGCGACAACCGGGGGCACCCGCGGCTGCGGATGCGGCACGCGCCGTTCCAGGTCGACCGGGCCGCGCACGACGCGTGGCTGTCCCACATGCGGGTGGCGGTGGACGAGCTGGGGCTGGCGCCCGAGCTCGAGGAGCAGCTGTGGCGGTACCTGACCTATGCCGCGGCCTCGATGATCAACACGGTCGAGTAGCCGGCCGCCGCACGTACGACGGCGCCGTGCTCCCCGCGGGGAGTACGGCGCCGTCGTACGTGGACGGGGTGCGCGCGGGCAGTACCGGCCCGGGCTCAGACCGGGCGCACCTGGAGGGTGCCCAGCCCGCCGCCCGGGCGGCGCAGGGCCACCGAGCCGTACGCGGTGCGCAGCCGCAGCCAGCTGCCCGAGGCCAGCAGGGCGACGGCTTCGGGGCCGGAACCGGCGTGGGGACCCGGGGCGCCGGGCGCCGGGGCGCCGTGGGCGGGGACCCGGACCGGGCGCAGGAAGCCCAGGGACTGGGCGGCGTGCACGGCCCGCAGCGGCAGCTCGGTGCCGGCCACGGTGCGGGACCAGATGTCGCGGCCGATGCGGTCGCGCTCGGCGCGGGTGCGCCGGTCCTCGGGCAGGGCGTCGTCCCGGCCGCGGAACTCCGCCACCGCCGCGCCGACGGCGGCCCGCATGGCCTCCACCGGCGGCAGGCCCGGCAGCTGCTGCCAGCCGCCGCGGGGCGGCAGCACCCCGGCCCAGGGCGGGCCGGTGACGGCCGCCGGGACCCGGAGGGTGCCGGCCGCCTCGTCGACCGACTCCAGCAGCTCACCGGCCGAGACCGTGAGGTCCAGGGTCGCGGGCTCGGCGAGCCGGGCCGTGCGGATGGCCAGCACCTCGAAGGACGGCGGGCGGCCGAAGACGGCCAGCGCGCCGCCGCCCGCCTGGAGGCGGACGGCGGCGGCCCGGTCGTAGTGCACCAGGCGGCCCAGGAAGGCGGCGAGGTCCGCCGCCTCCCCGGAGTCGGCCAGGTGCAGCGGGAGCGTCATGCGGCGGCGCGCCCTTCGGCGCTGTCGTCGACGTACTCCTGGAGGAAGTGGCGCTCCTCCTCACTGATGCGGCGCGGCCGCTGTGCCTCCAGGTCGAAGGGCACGACGACGGTGGCGGCCCGCACGTAGACCTGCGAGCTGCCGGGGGCGTCCTTGACCTCGTAGGCGATGGTCAGGGAGGCCGCGCCTATCTTCGTCACCCACGACTCGATGACCACCGGCTCGTGCCGGTGGACCAGCGGCCGCAGGTAGTCGATCTCGTGACGGGCCACGACGGACCCGCCCTGGAACGACTGCGAGCCGTTCCCCGGCGCCAGCCGGAACATGAAGTCGATGCGCGCCTCCTCCAGGTAGCGGAGGAAGACGACGTTGTTGACGTGCCCGAAGGCGTCCATGTCCGACCAGCGCATGGGGCACTCGTAGATGTGACGTGCCATGCTCAGCCTCGGGTGAGCTTCTTGTAGGTGGCGCGGTGCGGACGGGTGGCGTCCGGGCCGAGCCGCTCGATCTTGTTCTTCTCGTAGGACTCGAAGTTGCCCTCGAACCAGAACCACTTCGAGTCACCCTCGTACGCGAGGATGTGGGTGGCCACCCGGTCCAGGAACCAGCGGTCGTGGGAGACGACCACGGCCGCACCGGGGAACTCCAGCAGGGCGTTCTCGAGGGAACCCAGGGTCTCGACGTCGAGGTCGTTGGTGGGCTCGTCGAGGAGGAGCAGGTTGCCGCCCTGCTTGAGGGTGAGCGCGAGGTTCAGGCGGTTGCGCTCACCGCCGGAGAGCACGCCGGCCGGCTTCTGCTGGTCCGGGCCCTTGAAGCCGAAGGCGGAGACGTAGGCGCGGGACGGCATCTCGACGTTTCCGACGTTGATGTAGTCCAGCTCGTCCGACACGACCGCCCAGAGGGTCTTCTTGGGGTCGATGTTGGCGCGGCCCTGGTCGACGTACGAGATCTTGACGGTCTCGCCGACCTTGATCTCGCCGGAGTCCGGGGTCTCGAGGCCCTGGATCATCTTGAAGAGCGTGGTCTTGCCGGCGCCGTTGGGGCCGATGATGCCCACGATGCCGTTGCGCGGCAGGGTGAAGGACAGGTCGTCGATGAGGACCTTGTCACCGAAGGCCTTGCTGAGGTTGTTGACCTCGACCACGATCGAGCCCAGACGCGGGCCCGGCGGGATCTGGATCTCCTCGAAGTCCAGCTTCCGCATCTTGTCGGCCTCGGCCGCCATCTCCTCGTAGCGGGCGAGGCGGGCCTTGGACTTGGCCTGGCGGCCCTTGGCGTTGGAGCGGACCCACTCCAGCTCTTCCTTGAGGCGCTTGGCGCGCTTCTCGTCCTTCTTGCCCTCGACCTTGAGGCGCTCGGCCTTCTTCTCCAGGTAGGTGGAGTAGTTGCCCTCGTAGGGGTGGGCGCGGCCGCGGTCGAGCTCGAGGATCCACTCGGCGACGTTGTCCAGGAAGTAGCGGTCGTGGGTCACGGCCACGACGGCGCCCTTGTACTGGGCGAGGTGCTGCTCGAGCCAGTTCACCGACTCGGCGTCGAGGTGGTTGGTCGGCTCGTCGAGGAGCAGCAGGTCGGGGGCCTCGAGCAGCAGCTTGCAGAGGGCCACGCGGCGCTTCTCACCACCGGAGAGGGTGGTGACGGGCCAGTCGGCGGGCGGGCAGCCCAGCGCGTCCATGGCCTGCTCGAGCTGCGCGTCGAGGTCCCAGGCGTTGGCGTGGTCCAGGTCCTCCTGGAGCTTGCCCATCTCCTCCATGAGCTCGTCCGTGTAGTTCGTGGCCATCTCCTCGGCGATGGCGTTGAACCGGTCGAGCTTGCCCTTGATCTCGGCGACGCCGTCCTGGACGTTCTCCAGGACCGTCTTCGAGTCGTCGAGCTTGGGCTCCTGCATGAGGATGCCGACCGTGTAGCCGGGCGACAGGAAGGCGTCGCCGTTGGACGGCTGCTCGATGCCGGCCATGATCTTCAGGACGGTGGACTTACCGGCACCGTTCGGGCCGACCACACCGATCTTGGCCCCCGGCAGGAAGTTCAGAAAGACGTCGTCGAGGATCACCTTGTCGCCGTGCGCCTTGCGCGTCTTGCGCATGGTGTAGATGAACTCAGCCAAGAGAAACCGTCCGGCAGATCGATGGGTGGGCAGATACACCCCATCTTGCCAGTCGTCCATCCCCGGGGTGAAACGCATATGGTCAGGGCCCCTGAGCAGGGGCGGGGCGGCTACTCCCCGGGGTCGGTGTCGGTGGGGCGTTTGCGGAGCAGGAAGACGACCCCGGCGCCGAGGACGACCAGTCCCACGGCCAGGGAGGCGATCACGGGGGTGGCGCTGGAGCTGCCGCTGGCCGCGAGGCGGGTGTCGGAGGTGTCGGCGCTCTGCTCGGCCGCGGGCAGCGGCAGCGCCTCGGCGTAGGTCCGGGCGGCCGTGCGGGTGGGCGCCCACACGCCGGTGGCGGAGGCGGTGGCCGCCGACTCGCTGGACCCCGCAACGACCTGGGCCTGGCCGGGGGCCTCTGCCGTGAGCACCCGGCCGACCGGGACCTTGGTGGAGCCCTGGACCGAGACCCCGCCCGCCCCGTCGGCCGCGCCCGCGGGCACCTCGAAGTAGAGCCGGGTGCCGTCGGCCGCCTCGGTCACCGGGACGCCGTCGGCCCCGGTGATCCGCACCCCGGCCGCCGCCGCGGCGGCGTCGGGGGCCACCGCCACGCTCTGCGCCCCGGTGTGGACCGTGACCGGCCCCAGCCGGCCGCCGGCCGCGCCGGTGACGGTGTCCGGGGTCAGGCTCAGCGAGGCCGGCGGCTCGGCCAGCCGCTGCGCGGCCCGCTGGAGGTAGTCGGCAAGCTTCTCGGCCGCCGGGTCGACGGCCGTCACCCCCGCCCCGTCGGAGATCCGCCAGATCGCGACCTGGGTACCGGCCGCGGCGGTCTCGGCGGTCAGCGGCCCGGCCCCGGCCCGGCGGGCCAGCCCGGCGAGGTCGTTGAGCTGGGGGTAGGAGTGCTGGAGGATCCAGCGGATCCGGCCGGCGTCCTTGTTCCCCCGCAGCGGCGAACCGCTCCAGGCGGTCTCGGTGTACCGCGCCTCCCGCTGGCCGGGGCTGGCGACGCCCACGCCGTACGTCTGGAGCGTCCCACCGCCCTCGACCCGCATCTCGTACAGCCCGGCCTGGAGCCGCTGGAGGCCGTCGGGGGTGCGCAGGTCGGCCTCGCCGAAGGCCGTCAGCCCCTCCAGCACGGCGCTCGCGCCCCCCGCGGGGGGCGCGCTCGGCACCACCACGACGGCGGCGTGCGCCAGCCCCGCGGAAACGGAACCGGCGAGCGCGACGGCCAGCAGGACCGGGGCCAGGACCGCGCCCGAGCCCCGACCACCGCCGGCACCGGCCGGCAGACGAGATGAAATACGTGAAAGAAGTGAAGCGGAAACGACGCCAGACACAGTCTTCCCCTTCGGGCCCAGGGCCCTCGTGCCCACGAGTACCGGGGAATCCTAGCGGTCTCGAACACTCAGACCACCGCCGCCTTCTGAGACTCCGTCAGTGTGCCGTCCGCCCTGGCCATGCGGCGGAAGGCCGCAGTCCCCCGACTCAGGTCGTGACCGACGGCCAGCGCGTCGACGTCGGCGGAGAACCGGCGGCGGCCCTCGGCCTCCTCCTCGTCCCGCACCCGGAGCCGGCCGTGCACCACCAGCGGCTCGCCCACCGATACGGAGCCGGCCAGGTTGGTCGCCAGCGACCGTCTCGCCCAGACGGTGTAGAAGCTGGTCGGACCGTCCGCCCAGGCGTCCTTCCGGCGGTCCCGGTACCGCGCCCGTACCGCGAAGCGGAATCTCGCCAAGGCGCCGTGCCCGGTCTCCCGGTAGTCGATCCGGGTGGCCACCAGCCCCACGAGCGTCACCATCGGGTCCTGCATCGCCCTCACCCCTCACCAGCACGGCCGGCCCCCCGGCCGGCGCTCCGTACGACCGCCGCGGTCGCCCGGGACTCCGCGCGACCGGTGCGATCCGTACGACCGCCGCGATCCGGCCTCCATGCTGCTCCGGCCCCGGGCGGCCCCGCCCGGCCCTGTGGATCACCCGGGGGTTGTGGAGAACTCCACCACCCCTGGATCACCGGCCGACCGCGGCGGACCTCCCCCCGCCCACCCGGCCGGGGACCCGCTCACCGGGCGCCGGCCGACGCCTTCGCCACCGTCGCGTACTGCTCCCGCACCTCCCGGTAGCGCAGCAGCTCGGCGGCGACCGGCTCCAGCACCCGGGCCCGGCCGCAGCCCGCCGCGGCCTGCCGCAGCCGCTGCTCGGCCTCCTGCCCGTACCGGCGGGCCGGTCCGCGCGCGGCGACCGTGCACATCCACTCGACCAGGGGACCCCCCACGATCCCGGCGACCATCAGCAGGACGGGGGGCATCAGCCGCGGCTCCAGCACGCCCACGATCTGGCCGACCAGCCACAGCCCGCCGTACACCTGCACCAGCGTCATGGCGGCCTGGGCGAGCACCGCCACCGGCCACCACGCCGGCCGCGGCGGCTTGCCGGCCGGCACCCCGGCCGTCACCGCCAGCTCGTCCAGGGCCTCCGGCAGCCGGTCCGCGCCGCGCACCGCGGTCTCCCGGACGGCCTGCGCCCAGGGCTCGGGCAGCCCGGCCGCCGCCTCGTCGGCGACGGTGCGCACGGCCTGCTCCACCCGCTGCCGGGCGGTGACCTCCTCCTCCGGGGGCGGTTCGGCCGCCTCGGCGCCCCGACGCAGCAGTTGGGGCGTGCGCTTCTCGTCGTACCAGCGCCACAGCCGCAGCCAGGGGGTCCCGCAGGCCCGGCCGGCGTTGCGCCGCCAGGCCCGCTCGGCGGCCAGCCCGGCCGCGTGCGCCCCGACGGCCTCGGCCAGCCGGTCCTCGAACTCGGTGCGGGCGCCCTCGCCGATCTCGGGGCGCCCGTCGGCCACGTACAAGGGGCGCAGCCGCAGTGCGGCGCGGTCGACGTCGGCGGAGATCCGCCGGGTGGCGGCGCCCCGCTCCTGGGTGAAGTGGCCGAGGAGTTCGCGCAGTTCCGGGACGCCTTCGCCGGTGAGGGCGGAGAGTCCGAGGACGGTGGCTCCGGGGTCGCCGTGCTCGCCGAGGGCCATGCCGTCCTCGTCGAGCAGCCGCCGCAGGTCGTCGAGGACCTGGTCGGCGGCCTCGCCGGGGAGCCGGTCGACCTGGTTGAGGACGACGAAGGTGATCTCGGCATGGCCGGCCAGCGGGCGCAGGTAGCGCTCGTGCAGCACGGCGTCGGCGTACTTCTCCGGGTCGACCACCCAGATGACGGCGTCGACCAGCGCCAGCACCCGGTCGACGTGCTCCCGGTGGCTGACCACGGCCGAGTCGTGGTCGGGCAGGTCGATGAGGACCAGCCCGGACATGCCCTCGTCCCGGTCGCCGCCCTCCCGGGGGCGGCGCCGCAGCCGGCCGGGGATCTCCAGCCGGTCCAGCAGCCCCGCCGCGCCGTCGGTCCAGCTGCACGCGATGGGGGCGGAGGTGGTGGGGCGGCGCAGTCCGGTCTCGGAGATCTGCACGCCGGCGAGGGCGTTGAAGAGGGTGGACTTGCCGCTTCCGGTGGCGCCCGCGATGGCCACGACGGTGTGCTTGGGCGACAGGCCCCGGCGGGCCGCGGCCTCGTCGAGGACCCGGCCGGCCTCGGCCAGGGTCTTGCCGTCCAGCCGGGTGCGGGAGAGCCCGACCAGCTGGCGCAGCGCGTCCAGGCGGACCCGCAGGGCCTGGTGTTCGGGGCTGAGCGCGGGGGCGGCGGGCGGCAGCGGGTTGGCGGCTCCCGAGACGGCGCGCACCAGCGCCCCGGTCTCGTCCGGGTCGTCGGGGTCCTCGCCGCCGGGGCCGTCCTGCGGCAGGTCGCCGAAACCACCGCGGTGCCGGCCGGACTTGGCGGCGCGGCGGGCGATCAGGCCGTCGTCCCAGCGGGCCCGGCCGCCGGGTTCGGGGTGCTCGGTCACGGCGGTCACCGCGGTCACCTCTCCTTCTGCAGTACGGACAGCGCGGCGATCAGCTCGGCCTGGGGTTCGGGGGTCAGTTCGAGGGCGTCCAGGGGTGCGAGCCGGCGGTCCCGCTCGGCCCGCAGCACCTTGTCGAGGTGGCTGCTGACCAGTTCGTTGCCCCGGTCGCGCAGCCGTACGGCGGCGTGCACGCCGATCCGCTCGGCGAGCCGGTCGCCGGCCCGGCGGGCCCGCTTGCCGCCGAGCAGGGCGGACACGAGGAGGGCGGCCACCGCGTCGGCGTCGGGGGCGGCCTGCTTGTCCATGCGGCCCACCTCCTCCTCGGCCAGCTCCTCCAGCACCCGCCGCCAGCGGCGTACGGCCATCCCGATCCGCTCCCCCGCCTCGCGGTCGGGGCCGGGCAGCGGGACCGCGCCGGCGGCCGGTTCGCGCCGCCAGACCCCGGCGATCCGCTCGTCGGCGGCGGCCACGGCGCACTGGAGGAGGGCGGTGAGGCTGTCGGCGAGGGAGTCGAGGAGTTCGTCGGCGGTGGTGTCGAGGGGGTAGCCGCGCCAGCGGGTCAGGGCGTCCCCGGCGAGCACCGCCCCGCTCTGCAGCCGGGCCCGCACCCGCTTGCCCTCGCGCTGGTACGCGTCCTCGACCGCGCCGGTCAGCCGGACCGCGGCGGCGTGCTGGGCGGCCACGGCGGAGGCCAGTTCGGGCATCCGGCGGCCCAGCGACTCCAGGACGCCGACGGCGGTGCGGCCCACGGACTGCTGGCGGGCCGCCGGGTCCTGGGCGCGGTGGCTGAGCCAGGCGAAGAGCGGCGCCACGGCGGTGGCGGGCAGCAGTCCGCCGCCGCCGGTGGACTCGGGCAGCTCGGGGACCGTGAAGCGCGGCACCTCCCCGAGGCCGGCGCGGGTGAGCAGGGCGCCGTACTGCCGCGAGACCTCGGCGAGGACCTGGTGGGGCACCCGGTCGAGCACGGTCACGAGGGTGGCGTCGTACTCCTTGGCGGTGCGCAGCAGGTGCCAGGGGATGGCGTCCGCGTACCGGGAGGCGGTGGTGACCATCACCCAGATGTCGGCGGCGCAGATCAGCTGGGCGGCCAGGGTGCGGTTCTCGACGATCAGGGAGTCGATGTCGGGGGCGTCGAGCAGGGCCAGGCCGCGGGGCAGGCTGCTGACGGTCTCGATGCGCAGCTCGTGGCCGCCGGCCGCGGGCCCGGCCCCGTCGCGGGGGCCGGCGGGGACGCGCCGGGGGGCGGGCGGGACCAGCTCCTCCTCGCCCTGCGGGAGCCACACCCTCATGAGGTCGGGCAGGATCCGCATGCCGGCGAACCAGTGGTGGTCGTCGGGGTGGCAGACCAGCACGGGAGTGCGGGTGGTGGGTCGCAGGACGCCCGCTTCGGTGACCTGACGCCCCACCAGAGAGTTGACCAGCGTGGACTTTCCGGCTCCGGTGGAGCCGCCGATCACCGCGAGGACGGGCGCCTCGGGCGCCATGAGCCGCGGTACGAGGTAGTCGTCGAGCTGGGCCAGCAGCTCGGCTCTGGTCTGGCGGGCGCGGGGGGCACCGGGCAGGGGCAGCGGCAGACGCACGGAGGCGACCCGGTCGCGCACGGCGGAGAGGGCATCGAGCAGCTGGGGCCGAACATCCAAGGTCACCACATGTGCAGAATGCCCAATTTTGTGACCGATTTGAAGCTTATACGCCCTCTGCGCGCCGAGCGCTACTCCGGACGGACACGGAGGAGGGAGGGGACGGCAGAAGCGCGGACAGAAGGGACGACTGGGGCGCAGGCATAACGAGTGCACAACACCCGGGGCGTGGCGCAGCAAAAGCGGTGCAAGAATCGCACCTGCCTGCGATTATCGGCATCGCTTCACCGAACCTCCACATCGTGGCACGCGAGTGAAGCAACCGGGACAAGGCAACCGGAGCCCTATCCTTGACCCGGCACGGACACAGTCCCACCCCCACCCCGGGGCTCCAGGCCACTCAAGGCCACCTTCCGGCCCCCGTAGCTCAGTGGATAGAGCAGGCGCCTTCTAAGCGCTTGGCCGCAGGTTCGAGTCCTGCCGGGGGCGCTCTTCGCACGCCGGTGCCGGCCCTCCCTCGTGGAGGGCTTTTTTCGTGGGCGTGGGGCACCTTAGCGGGAAGGATGTAGTGGACACGTAAAGGTGTCCGGTCCTGCTCGTGGGTTCGGGTGCGATCCCGTGGGAACCCCGGCACCCTTCCATACGACTCCTCTTGCGCGCCGCACGTCCTGGTTCGGGCGGCGGGTTTCCGAGGCAGCGCGCGTGGGCGCGGGAGGGCAGGGGGATGGGCGGGCTCGACATACGGATGAGCGGCGTCGGGTGCCGGCACGGCCGGCTCGACGCGGTGACCGGCGTGGACCTCGAGGTCGCGGCCGGCGAACGGGTCGCGCTGACCGGCACCAACGGCTCCGGCAAGACCACCCTGCTGCGCGCCGTCCTCGGCCTGCACCCGAACTCCTGCGGCAGCATCGAGGTCGGCGGCCGCGGCAGCCGCACCTCGGCCGACCGGGCCTGGCGGGCCCGGGCCTGCGCCTGGATCCCGCAGAAGCCGGCGGCCGGCCGGTTCCCGCTGCGCGGGGACGAGTTGCTGGCCAGCAGCACCCGCCCGGCCGAGGCGGCCGAGGCGGCGGACCGGCTCGGCGTCGGCACCCTGGGCCACCGGCCGCTGCACACCCTCTCCGGCGGCCAGTTGCAGCGCATGTACCTGGCCCGGGCGATCGGCTGCGTGGCCGCCGGGGCCGGGGTGCTGCTCGCCGACGAGCCCACCGCCGCCCTGGACTTCGAGGGCCAGGAGGAGGCCGCGGACGTGCTGACCTCGCTGCCGGTGACCCTGATGGTGGTCACCCACGACCGGACCCTGGCCCGGCGCTGCGACCGGGTCCTGGAGATGGCCGCCGGCCGGTTGCGGGAGGTCCGCCCGTGACCGGCGCGGCCCTTTCCCCCGCGCTGGCCGGGGCCGATCTGGGCCAGCTGCTCCAGCTGGTGCCGGTCCAACGCGCCGGTTTCGCCCTGCTGCTGGCGGCCGTCGGGCTGCCGGTGATCGGGGTGGTGATCGTCGGGCTCGACATCATGCCGGTGCGGTTCGCGATGATGCACGTGGCGCTCTTCGGCATCGCGGTGGGCCTGCTGACCGGCCTGGACCCGATGCTGTGCGCCCTGCTCGCCTGCGCCCTGGCGGGCGCCGGGGTCGCGCCGCTGGCCCGGACCCCCGACGGGCTGTCCGGTGCGATGGGCCTCCTGATGAGCCTGGCCATCGCGGGCGCCCTGCTGCTGCTCGCGGTCTCCGGGGTGAACGCCTCGGGGGCCTTCGCCCTCCTGTGGGGCTCCATCCTGTCGGTGGGCGGCCCGGACCTGGTGGTCCTGGGGGCCCTCGCGGTGGTGGTGCCCGGCCTGTTCTGGTGGCGCCGCCGGGAGGTGGCGCTGCTCCTGTACGACCGGGAGCTCGCGCAGTGCTCCGGCGTCCCGGTCAAGGCCCTGACGGCCGCGCTGCTGGTCCTGGTCGCCATCGCCGTGGCCGGGGCGATCAAGCTGACCGGGGCGCTGCTGGTGGACGCCCTGACCCTGCTGCCCGCGCTGGCGGCCCGCCGGCTCGGCGGCTCACTGCGTTCGATCACCCTGTGGGCCGTCGGCATCGGCGTGACCGTGAACCTGACCGGGTTCCTCGTGGCCCTGTGGCTGGACTGGCCGCCCGGCCCGGTCCTCGTCCTGGCGGCGGGGGCGGTCGTCCTCGCCGTGCACCTCATTCCCGAACGGAGAAACCGCTCATGGCGCGCACCCGCGTCCGCATCCCTTCCCTCGCACTGACCGCCGCACTGGCCGCCGTCGCCCTGCTCACCGCCGGCTGCGGCGACTCCGACGACGACGCCGAGGGCACCGGAGCCGCGGACGGCCCGCGGGTGGTGGTCACCACCAGCTGGGAGGGCGCCTTCGCGAAGGCCGCCGGCGCCCGGAACATCAAGGTGATCGTGCCCCAGTCGGTGCACCACGCCCCGGACTACGACCCCAAGCCCTCGGACCTGGCGGCCGTGGCCGCGGCGGACTTCGTGCTGTACGCGCCCTTCGAGCCGTACGCCGCGAAGATCAAGGAGGCGGCCGGCTCCAAGGCGAAGCTGGTCGAGGTCAACCTGGACAACAGCCGCGACAAGGCCGTCGCGGAGGTCACCCGGCTGGGCGGGCTCTTCGGCACCGCTCCCGCCGCCACCGCCTGGAAGACCGCCTTCGAGGCCGAGTACGCCAAGCTCAGCGGCGAGGTGAAGGCCGCCTGGCCGGGCGGCAGGGCGCCCTCGGTGGTCAACCAGGTCTTCAGCGGCTGGTCCGCGGAGCTGGCCGGGGCGACCAGCGTCGGCACCTACGGCCCCGAGCCGGTCACGCCCCGGCAGCTGGCCGAACTCTCCGCGAAGAAGCCCGCGTTGGTCCTGGACAACGCCCACATGACCACCGGCACCGTACTGCCCGGCTCCGGGGCGGAGCAGGTGGAGATCGTCAACTACCCGGGCGAGGACCTGGACCTGCTGCCGGTCTACCGCAACGCGGCCCGCGACCTGGAGAAGGCGCTGGGCAGCGCCTCCTGAGGCGCACCGCACGACGGAGGGGGTGGGCACGCACCGCGCGCGCCCACCCCCTCCGCGCCGTCCCGCCTCAGGCGCCGGCGGGCACCAGCCCGGCCTCGGCCGGGACCTGCCGTGCCGCCCGCGCCCGCAGGGCGGCGCGGTCCGGCTTGCCCGCCGCCGTCAGGGGCAACCGGTCGAGGACCAGCAGGAGTTCCGGGTGCCTGGGGCGGTCCAGGCCGCGGCCCGTCAGGTGGCCGGACAGCTCCTCGAGGGTCGGGGCGGTCCCCCGCGGCACCACGCAGGCCGCCAGGCGTTCGCCCATCAGCGGGCAGGGGACGCCGACGCACACCACGTCGCGGACGGCGGGGTGCCGGGCCAGTTCGCGTTCCACCTCGGCGGGGCTGATGTTCGCCCCGCCGCGGATCACGATGTCCTTGAGCCGGCCGACCACGTGCAGGACGCCCGCCGCGTCGAGGTAGCCGAGGTCGCCGGTGCGCACCCAGCCCTCCCGGGTCCGGTAGCGGGCGTCGAGCTCCGGCGAACCGACGTAGCACAGCGGGGTCATCGGGCCCCGGGACAGGATCTCGCCGGTCTCCCCGTCCGGGAGTGCGGCGTGGGTGCCGGGGTCGGCGATCCGGATCTCGGTCACCCGCGGGTCCGGGCGGCCGGCCACCACCCCCCGGCCGTCGGCCGGCGGGACGGGGTGGTCCAGGCCGGTGTGGCAGTTGACCCCGTCTGCCGAGCCGTACAGGTTGACCACCGGGCAGCCGAAGGCGGCGGCGGCCGCGGCCGCGGTGTCCTCGTCGAGCGGGGCGCCGCCGAGCACCAGCGCGGTCGGCGCGGGCAGCGGTTCCTGCCCGGGCCCCTCCAGGCGCTCCAGCATCATCCGGATCATGGTGGGGACGCCCATGATGTGCGTGGGCCGGTGCTCGCGGACCGCCGCCAGGGCCGCGTCCGGGCTGAAGTGGTCGGTCAGGACGAGGGTGCCGCCGTGCCGGGCGAGGGTGACGGCGGTCCCGCTGGAGCCGAAGGCCGAGCCCAGCGGCACCAGGAAGAGGGTGCGCGGCGGGGTGCCGTCCGGCAGCAGCGCGGCGAGCATGTTGCCGCGGCCGCCGGCCAGGGCGTTGTGCGAGTAGGCGATCATCTTGGGCTCCGCCTCGGAGCCCGAGGAGACCAGGATCCGGGCCGCGCCGTCCGGGTCGGGCCGGTACGGCACGAAGGTCGCCGGGTCGGTGCGCAGCAGGGCGGAGAGCGCGAGGGTGCCCTCGGGGGCGGTGCCCGGGCCGGCCGCGATCACGTGCCGCAGGGCCGGCAGGCCTTCGGCGAGCGCCGACAGCCCCTCGGCGTGCCGGTGGCCGCGGTGCTCGACGGCCGCGATCACCGCCACCGCCTCGGCCCGCCGCAGCAGGGACTCCGCCTCCCGGCCGCCCCGGCCGACGGGGAAGGGCAGCACGACCGCGCCGAGGGCGGCCAGCGCCAGGTCGGCCATGACGGCGTGGCGGTTGTTGGGGAGTTGCACGCCGACCACGTCGCCGGGTCCGATGCCGAGCGCTCTGAGCCCGGCGGCCAGACATCGCACCTTGCGGTCCAGGGCGGTATAGCAGAGCTTGCCCTTGTCGTCGAGGACCGCGGTGCGGTGCAGGTCGGCGATCTGGCGGGCCCGGAAGAGGCTGTAGAGGTCCAGGTCGGGGCAGGTGCCGTCGACCGCCCAGGAGCGGCGGAGGGCGGCGGGCAGCAGGTCGTGCAGCTCGACGGTCATACGAAGCTCCAGGGGTCGGGGACGGCGGGGGCGCCGTGCGCGTCGCGGCCGATGGCGCCGCCGAACCGCGCGTCGTGGTGCAGTCCGGTCAGGTCGGTGGTCACCCGGGTGGCGGCCAGGCCGTGGCCCCGCAGCAGGGCGAGGGCTTCCGCCGAGGGCAGCCCGGTCAGGTCGTACGAGGCCGCCTCGGCGGCGTGTTCGTCGGTGGCGGCCAGCCAGCCGTCGAGGGTGCGCAGCGGGCGCCGGAAGCCGGCCGGGCGGCGCGGGTCGGCGCCGCGCAGGGCGCGTTCCATCGCGGGGGCGGTGAGCGTGTCGGCCGCGCCGAGCAGCGAGGAGTCCACCCGGACCCCGGACCCGGTGCGTTCGCGCAGCAGCAGCCCGGCCAGTACGGCCTCGGTGCCGTGCAGCCCGCCGAGTACGTCGAGCAGGGTCATCAGGGAGGGCGCGGGCGGCTCGTCGGCCGGGCGGACCGCCTCGCCGGTGCCGGTGCGGGCCTGGACCATGAAGTCCGTGCCCATGGGCGCGTCCGGCAGCCGGTCCGCCCAGCCGCCGGTGTACGCGTAGACCAGCGCCGGGTTGACGGCGGCCAGGTCGGCGGCGTCCAGGCCCAGTTCGGCGGCCTTGCCCGGGGCCCAGTTGTGCAGGAACACATCGGCTTCCGCGGCCAGTTCGCGCAGCCGGCGGCGGCCGTCCGGGGCCTTGATGTCGATCTCCACGGCGCTCTTGCCGCGGTTGAGGGCCAGCCAGCGGGCGGAGACCCCCGAACAGGCCGGCGGCATGCCGCGCAGCGGGTCGCCGCCCGGCGGCTCGATCCGGATGACGTCGGCGCCGAGCAGGCCGAGCAGCGCGGCGGCCAGCGGGGCCTGGACCCGGCGGCCGGCCTCCAGCACGGTCAGCCCGGCCAGCGGGCGGGACCGGGGCAGGACGGCGGCCGCGCCCGGGAAGGCGGCGGCGCCGGGCGGGGCCAGCGGGGTGAAGGACCACGGGTCGGGGCCGGTGGCCCCGTCAGGGCCGGCGCCCGTCTCCGCGGCCCACTCCGCAGCCCGGTCGGCCAGCGGGCGCAGCACGCACACCTGCGCCCCGGCGTGCTCGGCGGCCCGGCGTACCAGGTCCAGCGGCAGGGCCCGGGTCACCTCGTGCAGGGCGGCCGGGAAGGGCGCGCAGGCGGTGGCGTACCGGAACTGGAAGGGCAGCCAGCCGGCCCGGACCGCGTCCGCGGGGGCGTCCAGGGCGCGCCAGAAGGCGGCCCAGGCACCCGGGTCCAGGGTCTCCAGCTCGAAGAGCAGCCCCTCGGCGCTGGTGAACGGCGGGCCGCCGGGGGCGATCTCCGCGGCCTCGCCCTCGTCGGCGCCGGCCGCGGCGAGGTACTGGGAGACGGTCAGCAGCCCGGCCCGGTCGGCGCCGACGGCGCACGCCCCGCCGGTGACCGGGGCGGCCCCGCGGGCCTGGCCGATCAGCCGGGCCAGCAACCCCTGGACGGCCAGCACGCCGGCGGCGGTGGCCGCGTAGTCGAGCGCCAGGGCCCTGGGGACCCCGTCCCGGCGGCCGTGGACGGCCATGATGCCGGTGGCCGCCTGGGCGGTGGCCTCGTCCCGGATCCCGGAACCGGGTCTTCCCCAGCTGATCAGGGCGGCCGCGGGCTCGAAGCCGGCGCCGGTCAGCTCAAGCCGCCCGTTAGGGGTGCTCATGTCGTGGCCGAAATGATTCTGTCGGGCTCCGAGCCGCCGGAGGTGGTCGGCCGCGACCCGGGTGAGCGGCGCCGGTCCTCCGGTGTCGAAGCGCAGTGTGTCGAGCGGCCGGATCGTCTGCGTGGTCGCCGGTGACGCCATGCCTCTCCTCTCCTGGCGCGGCGATGGCCGCCGCCTGGGGGTTTGTCCGTGAGCGGGAACCGGGGGGCGGGCCCGCCCGACTGGTTCCGAGACAGACAGTCGGACGGGCGTACTCGCGGGTTCCCGGGAAGAGCGGAGAAGAGCGGTGGAGGGTCAGGGCATGGCAGAGCACGGGGCCGGGGCGGAAGACCTCCGGGACACCGGTGGGACCGACGGCGCCGGGGGCGTCGCGGGCGGGGGCCGCGGCGAGGACGCCGACGGCCTGCTGGAGGGCGTGGCGGGCTTCGTCCGGCGGCGGGTGATGCCGCACGAACCGGTCCTGGACGCGGGCGGCCCGGCCGCCGCCGAGGTGCTGCGCACCCTGCGCGAGGAGGCCCGGACCAGGGGCCTGTGGGCGCTGCCGCTCCCCGCCGAACTGGGCGGCGGCGGGCTGTCGTTGACGGCGTACGCGGCCATCGCCGAGGCGGAGGGGGCCAGCGACCACGGCCCGTCCGCGGTGGGCTCGGCGCCGCTGCTCGACGTCACGATGCTCGCCCAGCACGCCTCCGAGGAGGTCCAGGAGGCCTACCTGAAGCGGCTGGTCTCGGGTGAGCTGCGGACCTGTTACGCCATGACGGAGCCGGGGGTGCCCGGTACCGACCCCTTCGGCACCGCCACCCGGGCCGAGAAGCAGCGCAACGGCGGCTGGAAGGTCACCGGCCGCAAGTGGTTCATCTCCGGGGCGGCCCAGTCCGACCTGGTGACCGTGCTGGCCCGGACCGACGGCCGGCCCGGCGACCGGGACGGGCTCTCGCTGATGCTGGTGCGCACCGACGCGCCCGGCTTCCGGGTGGTGCGGGACCTGCCGGTGCTGGGGGCGTCCGGACAGTACGAGATCGAGCTGGACGGGGTCGAGGTGCCGGCCGACCACCTGGTGGGCCAGGTCGGCGGGGCGCTGCGGGTGGCGAGCGACCGGCTGCAACTGGGCCGGACGCTGCGGGCGTTGCGGTGGCTGGGCCAGGCCCAGCGGGCGTACGACCTGATGTGCGAGCGGGCCTCGGCGTGGCGGGACGCGCGCCGCCCGCTGGCCGGCCACCAACTGGTCCAGCAGCACGTCTTCGAGGCCCTGCTCGCGCTGCGGACCACCCGGCCGCTGGTCCACGAGGCGGTCGCGCTGATCGCGGCGGGCCGGGACGCGCGGGTGGAGGTCGGGCTGGCGAAGGTGGCCGCGGCCCGGGCCCTGGAGCGGGTCACGGACTCCGCCATCCAGATCCACGGCGCGGCGGGGCTGGGCCCGGACACCGCCCTGCCGGCGCTGTTCCGCACCGCCCGCGCGGCCCGGATCCTCGACGGCCCGGACGAACTGCACATCACGTCCGTGGCCCGCCGGGTCCTGGGCGGCCACCCGATGGAGGACTAGGCCGTCTGCTCCAAGGGCTCCTCCGGCTCCTCGGCCCGGCGGAGGATGCTACGGACGCCGGTGACGACCACCACGGTGAGGCAGAGGGCGATCACGGTCTCGGCCCACAGGAAGGCGCACCAGTCCAGCACGCAGCCGATCGGGGGCGAGCCGGGGGCGGTGTTGCGGAAGGCCGCGAGGGCGAAGAGCGTCGCGGCCATCCACGACAGCGCGGGCCAGACCAGGCCCTCGCCGCGGGTCGTCAGGTACCAGGAGCCGAGCAGCACGGCCGCCGCCAGCGCCCACATCACGACCATCATGAAGACCGCGAAGACGAGCAGGCTGCCCGACCGGTCCACGGACACGGCCACGATGCCGTCCTGGCCGGCGGGCGCCGGTTCCGCGGAGACGGCGAAGAGGGTGTCGTTGTTGGAGAACAGCAGGCGCACCGGCACCTGCCTGCCGCCCAGTTGCGCCCGGAAGGCGATGTCGGTCCGGTACGTGTCGAAGGGGTAGTCGCTGACCGAGCCGCCGGAGATCGCGACCTTCACGTCCCGGGTCGCGATCCGTTCCTGCGCGGCGAACTCCAGGTCGCCGAGGGTGGATCCGGAGGTCTGGAGGGTGAGGTCGGCCACCGGCGCTCCCCCGTCCGCCTCGCCCAGCCGCCCGCGCGGGGTCACCCAGACGCGCAGCAGCAGCTCGCGGGCGGTGGCGTCGACGCGCTGGACAGCGGCCTCCACGTCCACCCGGTCGGGCGCCCCCGACCCGACGGTGTGGACGGTGTCCACCGCTTCCCGCTCGGCGAACTGCAGCCAGGAGCCCACGGCCACCGCCACCACGATCAGCAGGGCGATGGGCAGCAGGACCGGCAGCAGCGAGGCCCGGGAGCGGCGGGGGCGGCCCGCCGACGGGTCCGGGGCGGCTGCCTCCGGTGGCGGGTCCGGCGGTGCGGCCATGGTGTCTCCGGCGGTGGCGGGGAGCGGGCCGGGGCCGGCCCGCCTGCCATCGTGGCGGAACGGCCGGAGCCGGACGGCCGGTGACGCCGCCACGTGCACCCGAACGCAGCAGCGGCGGGCGCCCCGGCACGCTCTGCTCGCCGGGTCAGGCCTCCGCCGCGTCGGCCAGGCCGGTGCGGACGGCCAGGGCGAGGGCCAGGAAGAAGGTGCCCCAGACGAGTTCGTGGCGGGGGGCGGTGCCGGTGGCCGCGTCGTAGCAGCCGTCCAGGAGCATGCCGGGCGGGCGGCCGTCGGACCCGGTGGTCAGGTGGTGCGAGACCAGGCGGTGCAGCACCGCTTCGGCCCGGCCGCGGTACTCCCGCGCCCGGGGGCCCGGTACCCGCGCCAGCTTCAGCAGGGCCAGCGCGGCGATCGCGGCGGCGGAGGTGTCCGGGGGGCCGTCCGGGCGGCCGGCGTCGGCGGGCGGGACGGGCGGTCCGGCGAGGAGCGGGCCGTGCCGGAGCAGGCGCTCGGTCTCCGCCCGCAGGGCGGGCGGCGAGCAGGCGGCCGGGGAATCCGGTTCCCGATCCGCCACCGGGACGGGTGTGCGGGCCTCCACCCTGGAGTCCGTCCCGGTGGCGGTCGGCCCCTCACGGACGGACCGCAGCGACGCGTCCGCGAGGGCGAGCAGGAGCCAGGCCTCGCCGCGGGCCCAGCCGGCGGCCGGTTCCTGCAGCGGGCACCAGCCCGAGGTGGTGAACTGCCAGGCCGGTACGGGGCGTTCGGCGCCGGCCGGGTTGCACAGCGCCAGGTGCCGCGCCAGGTGCGCGGCGCCCGCCGCCGCACCCGCGGGGCCCGCCGAGGCCAGCAGCGGGACCAGCCCCGGCACCCCGTCCACCCGGGCCAGCAGCCGGGGCCCGCCGAGGGCCGCGCCCCAGGGCACCGCCCCGAGCTCCGGGTCGAAGTCCGCCAGGGCGGCCCGCGCGGCCCGTTCCCGCAGCGCACGGGCGGGCCCGTCGCCGGCCGGGGCCAGGGCCGTGCCGTACCAGAGGATCAGGCCCCGGGCCGCGGTGTCGGCCGCCGCCCAGGGGGCCAGGCGGGCGGTGGCCGCCCGGGCCGCCGCCGCGTCCGCCGGACGGCCGGTGTGCCGGGCCCGCAGCCACAGCAGCCCGGCCCAGAAGCCGCCGGTCCAGGAGCCGCGGCCGGTGCTGGTCCACCGCCCGTCCCCGGGCTCCGCGTACAGCGGGAACCGCGTCCCCACCTCGGCCG
Organism: Streptomyces sp. NPDC089919; assembly: GCF_040684615.1. Taxonomy (NCBI): domain Bacteria; kingdom Bacillati; phylum Actinomycetota; class Actinomycetes; order Kitasatosporales; family Streptomycetaceae; genus Streptomyces; species Streptomyces sp. NPDC089919. Next base: position 98,444 of record NZ_JBFBGK010000007.1, on the reverse strand, counting down.
CCGTCCCGGCGACCCTCGCCAGCACGAGCTCCAGCGCCTCCCGCGCCCAGTCGGGGGCGCGGTCCGGGCCGCCGGCCGCCACCACCGGCTCCCCCGGCTGCCGGGCGGTCACCGGGCGCTCCGCGCGGTCCGCCGGTCGCGCCGGGCCCAGACCGTGGCGACCAGCGCGGCGACGGCGAACTCCGCGGCCACCACCAGCCAGCCGGCGGCGTACCGGCCGTGCTGGGCGAGGAGGCCGAAGAGCGGGGGCCCGACGGCGAAACCGGCGAAGAAGCCCGCGGCGACCAGGGCGGAGTCCTGCCCGGCCCGGCCGGGCGCGGCCCGCTGCATCACCAGCACCATCGAGACGGCGTTGCCGGAGACCGCGAAGACCCCGGCCGCCACGGCCGCCGCCCACACCAGGGGGTGCACGGCCACGGCACCCGCGAGCAGCAGCGCCGCGCCCACCGCACCGGCCGCCAGGGCGCCCGGCAGCCACTCGGCGCGCCCGGGCCGGGCGGCCCGGGACCAGCCGATCCGGCCGCCGACGCCCGCCACGCCCAGGACCGCGACCAGCGCCCCGGCCACCGTGGGGCCGAGGCCGAGCCGGTCGGTGCCGAAGAGCGCCAAGTACGTGTTGACCGAGGCGATTCCGGCCCCCAGGAAGAGCGAGAAGGCCGCCAGCCAGGGCACCGGCCCGCCGGCCGGCCGCCCGGCCGGACCGGCCCCGGCGGCCGGGGCCGGCGGATCGGCGGGCAGCGCCCGCCGGGCCCAGAGCGCGGCGAGCAGGGCGGCTCCGGCGGCCGTCCAGACCGCCGCCCGCCAGCCGAGTCCGGCGGCCAGCAGCGCCAGCGGCAACCCGGCGGCGAAGGCGCCCAGTTGGACGCCGGACTGCTTGGCCCCGGTCACCGCGCCGCGCCGGTCGGCGGCCACCGAGGCCAGGATCGCCTTGTTGGTGGCCGGGTTGGCCAGCGCCTGCGGCACCCCGCCCAACGCGACCGCGGCGAGCAGGAGTCCGGCCCCGGGCGCGGCGCCGATCAGGGCGAGCGCCACCGCCGAGACGGCCAGCAGGAGCGTGATCGAGCGGCGCGGGCCGACCCGGTCGACGATCCGGCCGCCGAGCGGGGAGAGCAGGGCGGCCGAGCCGAAGCCGATGGTGGTGGTCAGGCCCAGCACCGGCTCGGAGATGTCCAGGGCGGTCACGATCCGCGGGCCCAGGGCCCCCAGGAGGAAGAGCTGGAGCATGGAGAAGGCCATGGCGGAGGTGAGCAGCACGGTCAGCCACCGCCCGGGGGCGGGCCGCCCCGCGCCACCGCCCGGCCCGGCCGGGGCCGGGGTCGCGCCGGTGGTCGCCGCGCCGGCCGGCGCGGCCGGGGTGCGGGTCGGGTACGGGTCCGGCACGGGGTTCCTTCCTCCGGGAGCGGGGGTGGCGGCGGTCGGCCCGAGCCGCCCGTCGGGCAGTCAGTCGGCGCGCGGGGCACGGGAGTTCCCGCGGATCCGCTGTGTGCTGGGACACACCCGGGAGGGGCGGCTCGGAGGCCGGTCGAGAGGCTGTCCGGAATGCATCCGGGGCATTCGAATCGCCGGGCGGCGGTGCGAGGATGGCCCCGCGATGACACCGGGCCGATGTTCACGAGCCGCACGCGCTGCGATGTTCGCAGCCGTCTGTGTCATGCTCTCCGCCACCGCGCACGCGGTCATGTCCGGTACGGGCGTGCCCTGGTGGGCGCTGGCCGTCGCGTTCTGCGCCACCGCCGCCGGGGCCTGGGTCCTGGCCGGCCGGGAGCGCGGGCCGCTGGGGGTGGTCACGGCCGCGGTGCTCGTGCAGAGCACCCTGCACACCCTCTTCTCCGCGGCGCAGGACGCCGCCGCGACCGCCGCACCGGCCGCCACCGGTGCGGTCCGGGCGCCGCTCATGGCGGGCCACCACCACCTGGCCCACCCGCTGCCCGGGACCCGGCCGGCGCCGCCGAGCGCCCACGACCTGCACAGCCTGCACGCGCTCGTCGACGGCCTCGGCGCCGCCCCGGCCGGGCCCCACCCGATGGCCGCCATGCCCGGCATGGACGGCATGGGCGGCATGGCCGGGGGCATGACGGCCGGGATGCTGGCCGGGCACCTGCTCGCCGCCCTGCTCTGCGGGTGGTGGCTGGCGCACGGCGAGCGCGGCGCCTTCCGCGTCCTGCGGGCCCTGGCGGCCCTGCTGCACGTACCGCTGCGGCTGCCGGGCGCGCTCGGGGCGCTGCCGTACCTGCCCCGGCCGCGGCTGCGCCGGGCCCGGTCCGCGCGCGCACCGCGCCTGCTGCTCCTCTCGCACGCCCTCACCACCAGGGGTCCGCCCGTCGGGACCGCTGTCGTCTGACAGCCGGCTCCCCGGCGCTGCGGTCCTCCCGGCCGCACCTCCGGGCATCGGCCCTGCCCTCCGGCGGGCGCCGTACTCCCCATCACCGGCCGCCGCCCCCGCGTGCGGGCGGCCGGATCCCTCCTGCTCCGTGAGGACCCGTGGCGATGACCCCTGCCCTGCACACCCCTGCCCCGAGCACCCCCGCCGGCCCCGCGCCGTACCCGGCCGCGCGCCCGGCGGCCCGTACCCGGCCGGCCCCCCGGTACTCCGCCGCCGACGACGCGGTGGCCACCCGGCTGGCGCTCGCGGCGCGGGACGGCGAACCCGCCAAGACCGACCGCTTCGTCCGGGCCCTGCACCGGGACGTCTGGCGGTACGTGGCGTACCTGAGCGCCGACCCGCAGGCGGCCGACGACCTCACCCAGGAGGTGTTCCTGCGGGCGCTGGGCGCGCTGTCCCGCTTCGAGGGCCGGTCCTCGGCCCGGACCTGGCTGCTGTCCATAGCCCGGCGCACCGTGGTGGACAGCCTCCGGCACGCGGCCGCCCGGCCCCGGCTGGCGGACCGCAGCGACTGGGAGAGCGCGGCCGAGCAGACCCAGCCGCACCACGTACCCGGCTTCGACGACGGGATCGCCCTGGCGGAGCTGCTGGCCTCGATCCCGGCCGAGCGGCGCGAGGCGTTCGTGCTGACGCAGCTGCTGGGACTGCCGTACGCCGAGGCGGCCCAGGCCATCGGCTGCCCGGTCGGCACCGTGCGCTCCCGGGTCGCCCGGGCCCGCACCTCGCTGGTCGCGCTGCTGACGGACGCGGAGGCGCCGCCGGTCCGGCGGCCGCTCGCGGCGCCGGCCGCCGAGCCGGCGGCGGCCCGGGTGCCGGTCGCCGTCTGACGGACCGCCCGGTCCTGCTCTGCCCGGCCGGCGGCCACCGGCTACCGGCAGAGCAGGGCCGCCAGCAGGTCCAGCCGGTCGTCGAGGCGGGAGAGGTCCCGGCCGGTCAGCGCCTCGATGCGCTGGATCCGGTAGTGGACGGTGTTCACGTGCAGGTGCAGGGTCTCGGCGGTGCGGGCCCAGGAGCCGTGGTGGTCGAGGAAGGCCACCAGGGTCTGGAGCAGGGTGTCGGCCGAGGCGTTGTCCGCCTCCAGCAGCGGGCCGAGGGTCCGGGTCCGGTAGACCTCCCGGACCTCGGCCGGGACCCCGCTCAAGAGGGCGCCCAGGCCGTCGAGTTCGTCGGTACTGGCGATCCGGCCGGCCAGCGGCGAGCTCGCGCGGGCCGAGGTCAGCGCGAACCGGGCCTGGTCCAGCGCCCCGTACAGGCCCGCCGCGGCGACCGGCCGGCCGATCCCGGCGTGCAGGACCGCCGCCGGGTCGCAGTCGGCCAGCTCCCGCCAGACCCGGGCCAGCCCGGGCAGCCCCGGGACCTCGCCGTCCGGCCGGCCGCCGGGCCCGGGCGCCGGCCGTCCCGCGCCGGCGGCGGGGCGCCCGGCCGACGGGGCGCGGCCCGCCTCCGGCCGCGCCGCGCCCGACCGCTCCGGGGACCGCTCGTCGGCCCCCTCCGCGGCGGCCTCCGCCGGGAGTTCGAGGATGCCGACGGCCTCGCCGCCGCCGGCCCGGCCCACCGCCCAGCCGGCCGGGGCGACCGCGGCCAGGGCCTCGGCGAGGGCGTCGGCCGCGGTCTCGCCGGGGTCCCCGTCCGATCCGGACGCGGTGGCGGCCAGGACCAGGTAGCGGCCCTCGCCGGGCAGCGCGCAGGCCCGCAGGGCCCCGTCGAGGGCGACCGCGCCGCCGGCCGAGCCGGCGACCACCGCGGCCAGCGCGTCGGCGGCCGGGCGCCGGGACCGGCGCTCGCGCACCCAGGCCTCCTGGCGCTGCGCCAGCAGCTCGACGATCTCGCTGAGCACCCGGGGCGGCACCCGGTCGGCCTCGGCCAGGTGCAGGTGCCAGGTGTCGTAGGCCGAGCCGCCCGAGTCCACCCGCAGCACCAGCCCGGGGTCGGCGGTGCCGAGCGGGCCGGCGCCGCGGCCGGGACCGGCGGCCCGCCCGGTCTCCGCGGCCGCCCCGCCGGACTGCCCCGGTACCGCCGGGCCGGTCCGGGCGATCACCCGGCCGGCCGCGGTCACCAGGGAGGCCGGCGGTCCGGAGAGGTGGGCGAAGGCGGTGGCCAGCAGTTCGCCGGGCGGCGCGCCGGCGGCCACCAGCCGGTGCAGCGTGTCGCGCACCCCGGCCGGCAGGGCGGGCGAGCGGTCCGGGTGCCGGCTCAGTTCGCTCCACTGCCGCAGGTACACGGCGTCGGTGACGGCCCGGAAGCTGATGTGCGCGGGGACGGCGATCAGCACCATGCCCTCCGCCCGGCAGGCCTCGGTGATCTCCTCGGGGACGGCTCCGTGCGTCTCCTCCCCCGCGAGCAGGGCCGCCGCACCCGCCGCGCACAGCGCGGCGACGAACCGGTCCGCCTGCGCCCGGCCGCCCTCGGGCGTCCACCACACCAGGCCGGTCAGCACCACCTCGCCGGGGCGCAGGAAGCGCGCGGGGTCCTCCAGGTCGGTGGCGGTGACCCCGCTGACCTCCCGGGCCAGCGGCCGGTCCGGGCCGGGCCCCCGGCCGGAGGCCGTCCCGGCCGGGCCGTGCGGGTCCGGGCGGCCGGCGCGGGCGGCCGGGGCCGCGGCGGCCAGCGCCGTCCGGTCCCCGTCCCACAGCAGCCTCAGTCCCAGGGACTCGTCCTGAAGGAGATGCTCCACCTGCATGTTCCGGCTCCTCTTGCTTGTGCCGGGCCGTGCGCTCGACAACACGTATTCGCTAGGCGAATCCATGCATTCGCATCGTAAATGCAAGTGTTCCTGGCGTGAATCCTGACTGGATGATTCACCAAGAGACCTCCGTTCCGCTCGGGTGTTTCCGTGGCGGAAACCAGTCGTTTCACGCCACATCCCGGCGTTTCACTGAGGACGTGGACCTCAACACCGTGGCGGACATATGCGACGCCCGACAGCGACCGGCCTGGCGGCCGGGTGACGCCTGGCTCGCCGGCGGCACGTACCTCTTCTCCGAGCCCCAGCCGCAGATCCGGCGGCTGGTGGACCTCGGCCGGACGGGCTGGCCGCCGCTGACGGAGCACCCGGACGGCTCGCTGGAGATCGCCGCGACCTGCACCGTGGCGCAGCTCTACCGGCACGGCCGGGCCAGTGCCGCGCCCGCCGCACCGCTCTTCTCGCAGTGCTGCCGCGCCTTCCTCGCCTCGTTCAAGATCTGGAACATGGCGACCGTCGGCGGGAACCTCTGCAACGGCCTTCCGGCCGGTCCGCTGATCTCGCTGACCGCCGCCCTGGACGGGGTCTGCCTGCTGCGCGGCCAGGACGGCACGGTCCGCCGGCTGCCCGTGCAGGACTTCGTCCTGGGCGCGGGCGTGAAGGACCTGCGCCCCGGCGAGCTGCTGCGCTCGGTGACCCTCCCCGGCCGGGCGTTGACCCGCCGGACCGCCTTCCGGCAGGCCTCCCTCTACGGCCTGGGCCGCTCGGGCGCCCTGCTGATCGGCTCCCTCGACCCCCAGGACGGCTCCCTCGACCTGACGGTGACCGCCGCCACCGTGCGCCCGTACAAGCTGTGGTTCCCCTCGCCGCCGGGCCGGCGGGCCCTGCGCGAGGCGCTGGCCTCGGCGGTCCCGGACGACGCCTGGTTCGACGACATCCACGGCCTGCCGCAGTGGCGCCGCCACATGACCTTCCACCTGGCCGAGCAGATCCGCCAGGAGCTCACGGCGCCCGCGGGCCGCCGCCCACCGACCGAGGAGGACCCCCGATGAGTTTCGAGATCGAGGTCAACCGACGGCCCTTCGACGCCGAGCCCCGCCCGGGCCAGTGCCTGCGCACCTACCTGCGCGAGCGGGGCTGGTTCGGGGTGAAGAAGGGCTGCGACGCGGGCGACTGCGGGGCCTGCACGGTCCACGTGGACGGCGAGCCGGTGCACAGCTGCCTCTACCCGGCGGTCCGTGCGGCCGGCCGGCAGGTCACCACCGTGGAGGGGCTGGCCGACCCCGGCGGCGAACTCCACCCCGTCCAGCGCAAGTTCCTCGAGGCGCAGGGCTTCCAGTGCGGCTTCTGCACGGCCGGCTTCCTGATGACCACCGCGGCCCTGGAGGCCGAGCGGGGCACCGACCGGGACGACGGCAAGCTCGACGACCTGCCGCGCGCCTTCAAGGGCAACATCTGCCGCTGCACCGGCTACCGGGCGATCGAGGACGCGGTCAACGGCGTCAAGCACGTCGAACGGCCCTGCGCGGGCGAGGCGGTGGGCCGGAGCCTGGGCGCCCCGGCCGGCCCCCAGGTGGTCACCGGCACCGCCCGCTACACCTTCGACGTGGCCGTCCCGGGCCTGCTCCACATGAAGCTGCTGCGCTCCCCGCACGCGCACGCCCGGATCACCGCGATCGACACCACCGACGCCCTCCAGGTCCCCGGGGTGCACGCGGTCCTCACCCACGAGGACGCCCCGGACGTGCTCTACTCCTCGGCCCGGCACGAGCACCCGACCGAGGACCCGGACGACACCCGGGTGCTGGACAGCGTGGTGCGGTACGTCGGCCAGCGGGTGGCCGCGGTGGTCGCCGACAGCGAGGGCGCCGCCGAGGAGGGCTGCCGCCGCATCGTGGTGACGTACGAGGAACTGCCGTACGTCCTGGACCCGGAGGCCGCGATGGCCCCGGGCGCCCCGGTGATCCACGCCGGCAAGGGCCCCGACCAGCGGATCGCGCGCGTACAGGACAACGTCGCGGGCGAGGTGCACGGCGAGATCGGGGACGTGGCCGCCGGCTTCGCCGAGGCCGCCGTGATCCACGAGGAGACGTACCGCACCCAGCGCGTGCAGCACGCCAGCCTCGAGACCCACGGCTGCGTCGCCTACTTCGAGCCCCGGGAGGACGGCACCGGCGAGCGGATCACCGTCCGCTCCTCCACCCAGACACCCTTCCTGACCCGGCGGGCGCTGTGCGCGCTGTACGGGCTGCCCGAGGAGGACGTGCGGGTGGTCGCGGGCCGGGTGGGCGGCGGCTTCGGCGGCAAGCAGGAGATGCTGACCGAGGACATCGTGGTGCTGGCCGCGCTGAAGCTGCGGCGGCCGGTGAAGCTGGAGTACACCCGCGCCGAGCAGTTCTACGGGGCCACCACCCGGCACCCGTTCACCATCACCATCAAGGCGGGCGCCCGGGCCGACGGCACGCTGTCCGCGATCCAGATGCGGGTGGTGTCCAACACCGGGGCGTACGGCAACCACGGCCCGGCGGTGATGTTCCACAGCGTCGGCGAGTCCTTCGCGGTCTACCGCGCCCCGCACAAGAAGGTCGACGCCTTCTCCGTCTACACCAACGCCGTGCCCGCGGGCGCCTTCCGGGGCTACGGGCTGGGCCAGGTGACCTTCGCCGTGGAGTCGGCGATGGACGAGCTGGCCCGGCAGCTGGGCATGGACCCGCTGGTGTTCCGGGAGAAGAACATCATCGGCGCGGGCGAGCACATGCTGAGCCCGATCGGCGAGGAGGAGGACCTGCACATCGCCTCCTACGGCCTCGCCCAGTGCCTGGCCGTGGTCCGCCGGGCGATCGCCGAGGACACCAGCCACGAGCAGGTCCCGCCCGGCTGGCTGACCGGCCAGGGCACCGCCATGTCGATGATCGCCACCGGCCCGCCCGGCGGGCACTACGCGGACGCGACGGTCAGCCTGCTGTCCGACGGCACCTACGACATCGCCGTGGGCACCGCGGAGTTCGGCAACGGCACCACCACCGTCCACAAGCAGATCACCGCGGGCGCGCTGGCCACCACCGCCGACCGGATCGCGATCCGGCAGTCCGACACCGACGTGGTCCGGCACGACACCGGCGCCTTCGGCTCCGCGGGCACCGTGGTCGCCGGCAAGGCCGTGCTGCTGGCGGCCACCTCGCTCGCGGAACGGCTGAAGACCTTCGCCGCCCGGCACACCGGCGTGGCCCGGCACCTGTGCCGGCTCGGCGCCGAGGCCTTCGACTGCGCGGGCCGGCTGGTCACCCTCAAGGAGCTGTACGAGGCCGCGCACGCGAGCGGCCGGGCCTCGGAGGTCAGCGCCGAGGGCCACTGGGGCGGCAGCCCCCGCTCGGTGGCCTTCAACGCGCAGTGGTTCCGGATCGCGGTGGATCCGGACACCGGCGAGATGAGGATCCTGCGCAGCGTGCACGCGGCGGACGCCGGCAAGGTGATGAACCCGATGCAGTGCACCGGCCAGGTCGAGGGCGGGGTGGCCCAGGCCCTGGGCGCCACCCTCTTCGAGACGGTACGGGTGGACGAGCGCGGGGAGGTCACCACCGCGGCCTTCCGCCGCTACCGGCTGCCGCAGTACGCCGACGTGCCGCGCACCGAGGTGCACTTCATGGAGACCCTGGACGCGATCGGCCCGCTGGGCGCCAAGTCGATGAGCGAGAGCCCCTTCAACCCGGTGGCGCCGGCCTTCGCGAACGCCCTGCGGGACGCGACCGGGGTGCGCTTCACCGAAGTGCCGCTCACCCGCGACCGGGTCTGGCTGAAGCTCCAGCAGATGCGAGGAGATCTCTCGTAGGACCCTCAGAACAGCGAGGGGTACTGGCCACTTCTCATGCGATCTGCGGTTCCGGAACCCCGGCAGCGGGCACCCTGGCTCCATGAGCCAACTCGACACGACGGCGTGCACCAACGAGCTCGTACTGTCCGGGGAGGTGTCCCGGCCGCTGACCCTGGGCGTGGCCGAGCTGCGGGCGGGGTGGCCGGTGCACCGGGCGGCGGTCACCTTCGACTGCGCGACCAACGGCCCCCAGCACCACGTCTTCGAGGGGGTCCTGCTGCGGGAGGTGGTGGCCGCGGCCGGCCCCGGCTTCGATGCGGCCCGCCGCAAGGACCGCTCCCGCTACCTCCTGTGCGTGGACGGCCGGGACGGCCACCACACCGTCCTGTCCTGGGCGGAGGTCGACGAGGACTTCGGCGGCGCCCCGGTCCTGCTGGCCACCTCCCTGGACGGCATACCGCTGGACACCGTCGGCAGCCAGCTCGTCGTCCCCACCGACCGCTGCGGCGCCCGCTACATCAGCGGCATCACGGCCGTCCGCCTGACGGGGTACGCGGGCGGGGGCGGGGCGGGGGTGTGACCTCAGCCCGTCGTCGCCAGGTCCTGGGGTTCGGGCTCGGGGGTGGTGGTGGCGCGGCGGGTGCGGCGGTGCAGGACCCAGGTGGCGAGGCCGGCGCCGGCCAGGAGGAGGAGCAGGCCGGCGGCGGCCCAGGGGACGGCGAGGAAGCCGGTCTCGGCGGACTGCCGCTCGTCGGGGTGGTCCGCCGCCGTCGCGGTGACCTTGAGGGTGACCCAGTCCAGCTGGGGGGAGGCCGCCCAGGCCTCGGTCAGGTCGATCCGCTGGCCCGGCAGCAGGACGAGGTGCAGGTCCCGGTTCCTGCGGCTGAACACCTCGCGGCCGAAGAGGCCCTGGGCGCGCATCGCCACCTGCGGGTCGAGCACCACGTTGCCCCGGTTGACCAGGGAGTACGAGATCGTGGCGGGCGCCTTGCGGCTCCACGGCAGCAGCGGGGCGTCGCGCTTGACCGAAACGCCCTCCACGCTCAGCGCGGCGGTCAGCGGTCCGGGAACCCGCAGGTAGAAGCGGGCGCCGACGGAACGGCGGACGCCGACCTGGACCTTGCCCTCCTTCTTGACGCCCTCGACCCTGGTGTTCAGGGCCACGATCCCGCCCACGTGGTCACCCGGGTTCGCGTCCTCGGGTATCCGCACGGTGAAGGGGATGTCCCGGCGCCCCTTGGGCGGCACGGTGACCGGCTTGCCCGCGACCTCCGGCGGCAGGGTGATCCAGGTGCCCAGGTCCTTCGGCTTCTTCTCCACCGGCAGCAGCGCGAAGGCGCCGCCCGCGGGGGTGTTGGTCGCGTCCGTGGCGAAGACCAGGAAGGTGATCGGCGCCGCGGAGGAGTTGGTGAGGGTCACGCTGTCGGTGACCGTGCCGCCCGCCGCGCCCTGGTGGAAGAAGTACGCCCGGCTGGTGGCCTGCTGCCCCGCCGCGGGGGTGGGGTAGACGGACCAGTTGCCGTTGTCCGCGGCCCGCGCGGGGCCCGCGCCGGGCAGCGCCCCGGCCACGGTCAGCAGCGCCCCGAGCAGGGCGCCGAGGAGGTACGTCAGCGGGCGGGGTGTGCGCATGGGCTCGGCTCTCCAGACGTGCGGGGTCCAGACGGCGGAAGGGACGCGCGAGGGGTGGTGCGGGGCCGGCTGGCGGCGGGGTACGCCGAGGACCGGCTGGCCGACCGGGTCGGCTTCAGCGAGGGCACGCCCGCCAGCACCGACGTGGACATCAAGGGCT